>NZ_JBFAJR010000020.1:0-145452 GCF_040655295.1 Streptomyces sp. NPDC050448
GTGCCCCCACCGCATTGGCTCCCTCCTCCGCCTTGCAATCCACGGCACCAGACGACCCGGGCTATCCGGCCCTGATCCGCCGGACACCCCCTAGTCGCCCACGCGCTGGTGGGGGACGCGGAAGGCCAGAATGGCCATGTCGTCCGAGGCGGGTTCGGCCGCGAAGCGTTCCACCGCGCGCAGGACGCGGGAGGCGACGGCGCCGGCGGTAAGGCCCGTGCACGTCGTGAGGACCTCCGTGAGGCCGTCGTCCCCCAGCATGCGGGTGCCCTCGCGGCGTTCCGTCACTCCGTCCGTGACGCAGAGGAGGACGTCGCCCGGGTCCAGGGTGAGGGTCTGCTCGTAGAGGTCGAGGTCGTCGATCACGCCGAGCAGGGGCTGCGGGTCCGCGGCCGGGGTGACACGGCCGTCCGGGCGCAGGCGGAGGGGCAGCGGGTGGCCCGCGCACACGACCTTCATGAGGGCGCCGCCGTCCGGCTGCGGGTGGAGCTCCCCGTAGAGGAGGGTGAGGAAGCGGCTGCGGGCGCCCTCGTCGAGGATGGCCGCGTTGAGCCGCTCCAGCACCGCCGGGCCGCCGAGGCCCTCGCGGGCCAGGAGGCGCAGGGCGTGCCGGGCGAGGCCGGTGACGGCGGCAGCCTCGGGGCCCGTACCGCAGACGTCGCCGATGGCGAAGCCGTACGCTCCCTCGCGGATCGGGAAGACGTCGTAGAAGTCGCCGCCCACCTCGTTGCCCTCGCCGGCCGCGCGGTAGATGACCTCTACCTCCATGCCGGGGATGGCGGGGGAGCCGGGCGGGAGCAGGCTGCGCTGCAGGGAGCGGCTGATGGCGGTGCGTTCGGAGTAGAGGCGGGCGTTGTCGAGGGCGAGTGCGGCACGGCGGGAGAGGTCCTCGGCGAGTTCGAGGATCTCCTGGCGGAAGTGCTCCTCCGACGGCTTGCCGAGGGTGAGCATGCCGATCACGCGGTTGCGGGCCAGGAGGGGGAGGACGACGGTTTCCCCGCCGACCGCCGAGGCCGTCGCGGGCCACGGGCGGGCGCCGGCTTCGCGGACCGGTTCGGGCGGGCTGACGTGGGAGAGCAGGGCCTTGAGGCCGTCGATGCGCTCCTCGTCCTCGTGCAGGACGTACGAGAGGTACGGATCGGAGGACTGGTCGGCGATGGTGTAGACGGCGCACCACGTGGCCAGGGTCGGGACGGTCATCTGGGCCATGAGGGCCAGGGTCTGGTCCCGGTCGAGGGTGCCGGCGAGCAGGTCGGAGGCCTCCACGAGGAAGGACAGGGAGCCGCGGCGCAGGCGTTCCAGCTCGCCGAGGCGGGCGGACTCGACGGCGAGGGCGATGCGGTCGGCGGCGAACTGGAGGCGCAGCGCGTCGGCGTTGGAGTAGTGGCCGGGGTACTCGGTGGCGACGCCGAGCGAACCGGTGAGCCGGCCTTCGACCTTGAGCGGGACGGTGATCACCGAGCGCATGCCGGTGGCCTCCAGGAGCGGGACGGCTCCGGGGACGGCGGCGAGGTCGTCGTGGACGGCGGGCATGCGGGCGGAGCCGTACCGGTTGGTGCCGGCCTCGACGGGGACGCGGGCGAAGCGCTGGCGGGTGGAGGGGAGCCCGGTCGTGGCGCGGACTTCGAGCTCCGTCTCGTCGTCGGTGGCCAGCAGCAGGAAGGCGGAGTCGGCGTCGAGCATGTCGCGGGCGCGTTCGACGGTGCGCTGGAGGAGTCCGTCGAGGTCATCGGGGGCGGGAGAGCCGATGAAGACCTCGAAGGGGTCCGCGGGGCGGGGCTCGGTGAGCTGGAGGCTGTCGGAGGGTGCCGCCCGTACGGGGGTCTGGAGCAGGGCCCGCTCGTCGTCGTGGACCAGCAGGCAGACGATGGAGGGCTCTCCGTGGGCATCGCGGACCCGCAGGTGGGAGGCGTACACGGGGATCACGCGGCCGTCGGCGCCGCGGATGCCGTAGCTGCCCTCCCAGCGGGACAGGCGCAGGGCCTCGGCGATGCCGGTGCCCGTGCCGGGGGTCTGGGGCCAGGCGGCGAGTTCGGCGAGCGGGCGGCCGACGACCTTCTCGGCGGAGTAGCCGAAGACGTGCTCGGCGTCCTCGTTCCAGGCGGAGATGGAGTCGGAGGCGTCGATCTGGAGGACGGCGACGCGGACCCGGCTGTCGGCGAGGGGGAGGAGCCGGTCCGGGACGACGGGTCCGGCGGAGCGGGTACCGACCGGCCGGTCCGGGAGGTCGAGCCGGAACCACACGTGCTTGTGGGTGGCGGTGTACTCGACGCCCCAGCGGGTGGCGAGGGCGGCGCAGAGCATCAGCCCGCGGCCGTTCTCGCGGTCGGGGTCGGCGTACGGGCGCTCTCCGGGGTGCTGGAGCGGGAGCTCGCGCTCCGGATACCGGTCGGCGATCTCGACCCGTACCCCGTCCCCGGAGCGCAGGCACAGGACCTCGGCCCTGGTGCCGGCGTGGACCACGGCGTTCGTGACGAGCTCGCTGGTGAGCACGACGGCGTCGTCGACGATGTCCGCGAAGCCCCAGCCCTGCAGGGTGTCGCGGACGAACGCTCGGGCCGCGGCGACCGAGCGCCCGAGGGGGTCGAAGCTGGCAGCCGCCCGAGCCGTGATCACGAGTCTCCTTCGACGCGGTGGGACATCGGATGCCAGGTTACTTACCTTCGCGGGCGGCTTGGTGCCGTCGTCCGGGATTCCACCCGCGGGGTGCGGCCGGTGTGCGATGGTGCCGAAGTGTTATGGCCAGGTTCGGCCAGGATGAAACACTGGGCAGGATCGGATAGCCGGGCGTGCGACTCGCCGGGTGTCGGTGGAACAGCGGTCGACCCTTCGGGAGGGACACGGTGGAGTCTGGCGCAGCGGTGCGGCGTACGGGAACGCGCCCGAAAGGCGGGAGGTCCCGCCGGAACGGCACGACGGAAGTCGATACCGCCGCCCTGAACCGGCTGCTCACGGCCCTGGTGTCGATGCGGGACGGGAATTTCCGCAAGCGGCTGACGGTGTCCGGCGAGGGCGTGATGGCGGAGATCGCCGCCGTCTACAACGAGGTCGCCGACCGCAATCTCCATCTGACGGGAGAGATCTCCCGGGTGCGGCGGATGGTGGGCCGTGAGGGCAAGCTCAGCGAACGGCTGGAAACCGGTGCCTGCGAGGGCTCCTGGGCGGCCGCGATCGATGCCTCGAACCAGCTGGTGGACGATCTCGTCCGGCCGGTGTCCGAGGTGGGCCGGGTGCTGTCGGCGGTCGCCGAGGGTGATCTGGACCAGCGGATGGACCTGCGGACGCAGACGGCGGACGGGGCGGGGCATCCGCTGCGCGGTGAGTTCCTGAAGGTCGGGCGTACGGTCAACAACCTGGTCGACCAGCTGTCCGCGTTCACCGACGAGGTGACGCGCGTGGCGCTGGAGGTGGGTACCGAGGGCAAGCTCGGTGGTCAGGCCCAAGTACGCGGAATGTCGGGTTCTTGGAAGGATCTGACCGACTCCGTCAACACGATGGCGTACCGGCTCACCGCTCAGGTGCGTGATATTGCTCTCGTCACGACGGCCGTGGCGAAGGGCGATCTGTCGCGCAAGGTCACGGTGCACGTGGCCGGCGAGATGCTCCAGCTGAAGAACACCGTGAACACGATGGTGGACCAGCTGTCGTCGTTCTCCTCCGAGGTGACGCGGGTCGCCCGGGAGGTGGGCACGGAGGGTGAGCTCGGCGGTCAGGCGAAGGTGCCCGGGGTCGCCGGCGTGTGGAAGGACCTGACCGACTCCGTCAACACGATGGCGGGCAACCTGACGGCCCAGGTGCGGGGGATCGCGCAGGTCACGACGGCTGTCGCCAATGGCGATCTGTCGCAGAAGGTACGGGTCAGCGCGCGCGGCGAGGTGGCGCAGCTGGCCGAGACGATCAATCAGATGACGGAGACGCTGCGGACCTTCGCGGACGAGGTCACCCGGGTGGCCAGCGAGGTCGGGGCGAAGGGTCTGCTCGGCGGCCAGGCGCAGGTGCCGGGTGCGGCGGGTACGTGGAAGGACCTCACCGACTCGGTGAACACGGTCTTCCGCAACCTGACCACGCAGGTACGGGACATCGCGCAGGTGACGACGGCCGTGGCCAACGGCGATCTGTCGCAGAAGGTCACCGTCGACGTGGCCGGCGAGATGCTGGAGTTGAAGAACACCGTCAACACGATGGTGGACCAGCTCCAGTCCTTCGGTGCGGAAGTGACGCGGGTGGCCCGCGAGGTCGGCGTCGAGGGTGAACTGGGCGGCCAGGCGCAGGTGCCGGGTGCGGCGGGTACGTGGAAGGACCTCACCGACTCGGTGAACACCGCCTTCCGCAACCTCACCGGCCAGGTGCGCAACATCGCGCAGGTGACGACCGCGGTGGCGAACGGCGACCTGTCGCAGAAGGTCACCGTGGACGTCTCGGGCGAGATGCTCCAGCTGAAGAACACCGTGAACACGATGGTGGACCAGCTCTCCAGCTTCGCCGACCAGGTCACGCGGATGGCGCGGGACGTGGGCACGGAGGGCCGCCTCGGCGGCCAGGCCAGGGTCGAGGGGGTGTCCGGCACCTGGAAGGAGCTCACCGACTCCGTCAACTTCATGGCCGGCAACCTGACCTCCCAGGTGCGGCAGATCGCCCAGGTGACGACGGCGGTGGCCCGGGGTGATCTCTCCCAGAAGATCGACGTGGATGCGCGCGGCGAGATCCTGGAGCTGAAGAACACCATCAACACCATGGTCGACCAGCTCTCGGCCTTCGCCGAGCAGGTGACCCGGGTGGCCCGGGACGTGGGCACGGAGGGCCGCCTCGGCGGCCAGGCGCAGGTGCCCGGCGTGGCCGGCGTGTGGCGTGACCTCACGGACTCGGTGAACGGCATGGCCGGAAACCTGACCTCGCAGGTGCGCAACATCGCGCAGGTCGCGACGGCGGTGGCCCGGGGTGATCTCTCCCAGAAGATCGACGTGGATGCGCGCGGCGAGATCCTGGAGCTGAAGAACACCCTCAACACGATGGTGGACCAGCTCTCGAACTTCGCGGAGCAGGTGACCCGGGTGGCCCGCGAGGTGGGTACCGAGGGCATCCTGGGCGGCCAGGCGGAGGTGAAGGGGGTCTCCGGGACGTGGAAGGACCTCACGCAGTCCGTCAACTTCATGGCGAACAACCTGACGTCGCAGGTGCGCAACATCGCCGAGGTGACGACGGCGGTCGCCATGGGCGATCTCTCCAAGAAGATCACCGTGGATGCCAAGGGCGAGATCCTCGAGCTGGTCACGACCGTCAACACGATGGTGGACCAGCTGTCGTCGTTCGCGGAGCAGGTGACGCGGGTGGCCCGTGAGGTGGGTTCCGAGGGCATCCTCGGCGGCCAGGCCCGGGTGCGCGGGGTGACGGGCATCTGGAAGGACCTGACGGACAACGTCAACCTGATGGCGAACAACCTGACCTCGCAGGTGCGCAACATCTCGCAGGTGTCGGCGGCGGTCGCCAACGGCGATCTGACGAAGAAGGTCACGGTGGAGGCGCGCGGCGAGGTCGCGCAGCTCGCCGACACGGTCAACACGATGGTGAAGACCCTGTCCTCGTTCGCGGACGAGGTCACGCGCGTGGCCCGCGAGGTGGGTACGGAGGGCCGGCTCGGCGGTCAGGCGCATGTGCCGGGGGTGTCCGGGACGTGGAAGGACCTCACCGATTCGGTGAACTTCATGGCCTCCAACCTCACCGGTCAGGTACGGCAGATCGCCATGGTCACGACCGCCATCGCCAAGGGCGACATGACCAAGAAGATCGACATCGACGCGCGCGGCGAGATCCTGGAGCTCAAGACCACGATCAACACGATGGTCGACCAGCTGTCCTCGTTCGCCGACCAGGTGACGCGGGTGGCCCGCGAGGTGGGCACCGAGGGGATCCTGGGCGGGCAGGCGCGGGTCCGGGACGTGGACGGCACCTGGCGCGACCTCACGGAGTCCGTGAACGAGATGGCCGGGAACCTGACCCGGCAGGTGCGCGCGATCGCGGCCGTGGCCACCGCGGTGACCCGCGGCGACCTCAACCTGAAGATCGACGTGGATGCGTCGGGCGAGATCCAGGTCCTCCAGGACAACATCAACACGATGATCGCGAACCTGCGCGACACCACCTTGGCCAACAAGGAGCAGGACTGGCTGAAGGGCAACCTCGCCCGGATCTCCGCCCTGATGCAGGGCCGCCGCGAGCTGGACGACGTGGCCTCGCTGATCATGAGCGAGCTGACCCCGGTGGTCTCGGCGCAGCACGGGGCGTTCTTCCTCGCGCTTCCGTCGGGCGGTACCACCGAGATCGGGACCGAGGGCGGTCCCGACGGGTCGTACGAGCTGCGGATGCGCGGGAGTTACGCGTACGCGGGCGGTCAGATGCCCATGTCCTTCCGGCCGGGGGAGGGGCTGATCGGGACCGTCGCCGAGGAGAAGCGGACGATCCTCGTCGAGAACACCCCGCCCGGTTATCTGAAGATCTCCTCGGGGCTCGGGGAGGCGCCGCCGGCGCATGTGATCGTGCTGCCGGTGCTGTTCGAGGGGAAGGTGCTCGGCGTCATCGAGCTGGCGTCGTTCCAGCCGTTCACTCAGATCCAGAAGGACTTCCTGAGCCAGATCGCCGAGATGATCGGTACGAGCGTCAACACGATCAGCGTCAACTCCAAGACGGAGATGCTGCTCAAGCAGTCCCAGGAGATGACCGAGCAGCTGCGCGAACGCTCCGACGAGCTGGAGAACCGGCAGAAGGCGCTCCAGGCCGCGAACGCGGAGCTGGAGGAGAAGGCGGAGCTGCTGGCGCAGCAGAACCGGGACATCGAGGTGAAGAACACCGAGATCGAGGAGGCCCGGCAGGTCCTGGAGGAGCGCGCCGAGCAGCTCGCGGTCTCGATGCGCTACAAGTCCGAGTTCCTGGCGAACATGTCGCACGAGCTGCGTACGCCGCTCAACTCGCTGCTGATCCTGGCCAAGCTGCTCGCGGACAACGCGGACGAGAACCTGTCGCCGAAGCAGGTGGAGTTCGCGGAGACCATCCACGGTGCGGGTTCGGACCTGTTGCAGCTGATCAACGACATCCTGGACCTGTCGAAGGTCGAGGCGGGGAAGATGGACGTCTCGCCGACCCGGATCGCGCTGGTCCAGCTCGTGGACTACGTGGAGGCCACTTTCCGGCCGCTGACCGCGGAGAAGGGCCTGGACTTCTCGGTACGGGTCTCCCCGGAGCTGCCCGCGACCCTGCACACGGACGAGCAGCGGTTGCTCCAGGTGCTGCGCAACCTGCTGTCGAACGCGGTGAAGTTCACCGACACCGGCGCGGTGGAGCTGGTGATCCGGCCCGCCGGGGCGGACGTGCCGACGGCGATCCGGGAGCAGCTGCTGGAGGCCGGTTCGCTGCGGGAGGCGGATGCGGACCTGATCGCCTTCTCGGTGACGGACACGGGGATCGGGATCGCGGCGAGCAAGATGCTGGTGATCTTCGAGGCGTTCAAGCAGGCCGACGGGACCACCAGCAGGAAGTACGGCGGTACGGGCCTGGGGCTGTCCATCAGCCGGGAGATCGCCCGATTGCTGGGCGGGGAGATCCACGCGGCGAGCGAGCCCGGCCGAGGGTCCACGTTCACGCTGTACCTGCCGCTGCACCCGAGCGAGCTGCCGCCGCAGGGGTACGCGCCGCCGACCCCCGGCGGCGGCCGGGGCGAGGTGTACCGCAGGCAGGTCGACGGGGCGCGGCCCGCGCTGCCGGCGCCCCCGGCGGCGCCCGTCTCCGTGCAGCAGGTGCAGCCGCAGCACGTGCGGCCCGCGCTGCCGGCCGCCGAGCCGGTCGGGCAGGGGCAGGGCGGGGCCGCGCTGTTCCGGCGGCGGCGCAAGGCGCTGAGCGACCTGGAGCCGCGGACGGCGGTGCCGGGGCAGCCGAACGCGCTGGGGTCCGACAACGGTTGGGCCAACCCGGAGGAGGAACTTCCGGTGGTGCCCCGGACGTACGACTTCCACGGTGAGAAGGTGCTCATCGTGGACGACGACGTCCGCAACGTCTTCGCGCTGACCAGCGTGCTGGAGCAGCACGGGCTGGCGGTGCTGTACGCGGAGAACGGCCGGGAGGGCATCGAAGTGCTGGAGCAGCACGACAACGTGACCGTCGTGCTGATGGACATCATGATGCCCGAGATGGACGGGTACGCCACGACTTCGGCGATCCGGCGGATGCCGCAGTTCGCCGGGCTGCCGATCATCGCGCTGACGGCGAAGGCGATGAAGGGGGACCGGGAGAAGGCGATCGATTCCGGTGCTTCCGACTATGTCACCAAGCCGGTCGACCCGGACTATCTGCTGTCGGTGATGGAACAGTGGATGCGCGGCAAGTGATCGATTGCGGAGCGCTCTGATACCAATTGCTGACTGACTGTGGCGAAAACGGTGTGGGAGGGCGGGAGACGGGGAACCTTCTGCTCCCCCACACCGTTTCTGCTTGGTGCACAGTGACATCCTGGTGACAGGGTGTGGCGATCTCGGGACTGGGGCTACGATGACCGGCACAAGGACGGACGGCGCAAGGATGCCGTCCTCTTCTGGGGCGGGGCCCGGCGTACCGGCCGGTGCCAGGAGCCGGGGAGGCCCCATGCCGGGGCGAGGAGGACAGGGCATGGTGCAGAAGGCCAAGATCCTCCTGGTCGACGACCGGCCGGAGAATCTGCTGGCGCTGGAGGCCATCCTCTCCGCGCTCGATCAGACACTGGTCCGGGCGTCGTCGGGGGAGGAAGCGCTCAAGGCGCTGCTGACGGACGATTTCGCGGTCATCCTGCTGGATGTGCAGATGCCCGGGATGGACGGATTCGAGACGGCCGCGCACATCAAGCGGCGCGAACGGACCCGGGACATCCCGATCATCTTCCTCACCGCGATCAACCACGGTCCGCACCACACGTTCCGCGGCTACGCGGCCGGCGCGGTGGACTACATCTCCAAGCCTTTCGACCCGTGGGTGCTGCGGGCCAAGGTCTCGGTGTTCGTGGAGCTGTACACGAAGAACTGCCAGCTCAGGGAGCAGGCGGCGCTGCTGCGGCTCCAGCTGGAGGGCGGCTCCAACGGCGACGGCAGCAGGGAGACGGCCGGCCTGCTGGCCGAGCTCTCCGCGCGGCTCGCCGCGGTCGAGGAGCAGGCCGAGGCGCTGACCAAGCAGCTCGGCGAGGAATCGGCCGATGCGGCGGTCGTGGCGACCGCGGCCCACCTGGAGCGCAAGCTCACCGGACTGCGGCGGGCGCTCGACGCGCTGGAGCCGGGGACCGGCGGGGGAGCGCCGGTGCTGCCCGCGCAGAACTGAGCGCTGAGCGGGCCGGTGTACGGGGCGTCGTACCGGGCCGCCTGGGCGGGTGTCAGGTCTGGCGGTGTGTCAAAGCGCTGATGCGGTACGCGACACGAACGGGTGAAGGGGTGGGCACGCGTGTCCACCGGCGCGCACACCGGTAACCTCGGCCTCATGGCCTCACGTACGTCCGGCAAGGGTTCCCAGAGCACTGCGGGCACCGCGAAGGGCCGCACCGGCCGGACGACGGCGCCGGCCAAGAAAGCGGCTCCCGCACGCAAGCCTGCCGCGAAGAAGGCCGCGGCGGGCCGGCGCGCCCCCGCCAAGAAGGCGGCGCCCAAGCCCGCGCCGTCCCCGACCGGGGGCGTGGTGCGGCTGGTGCGCGCCGTGTGGCTGGGCTGCGCGCACGCGGTCGGCGCGGTCTTCCGCGGGGTGGGCCAGGGGGCCAAGAACCTCGACCCCGCCCACCGCAAGGACGGCATCGCGCTGCTGTTGCTCGCCCTCGCGCTGATCGTCGCCGCCGGTACCTGGTCGAACCTGAGCGGTCCCGTCGGGGACCTGGTCACCATGCTGGTCACCGGCGCCTTCGGGCGGCTGGATCTGCTCGTGCCGATCCTGCTCGGCGTCATGGCGGTACGTTTCATCCGCCATCCCGAGCAGCCCGACGCCAACGGCCGGATCGGCGTCGGCCTCACCGCGCTCGTCATCGGGGTGCTCGGCCTCGTGCACATCGCCTGCGGGGCGCCCGGCCGGGACGAGGGCACGACCGCCATGCAGAACGCGGGCGGACTGATCGGCTGGGGCGCCTCCAAGCCGCTGATCTTCACCATGGGCGCGCCGCTGGCGGTGCCGATGCTGGTGCTGCTCACGATCTTCGGGCTGCTCGTGGTGACGGCGACCCCGGTGAACGCGATCCCGCAGCGGCTGCGGCGGCTCGGCATCCGGCTGGGGATCATCGCCCCCAACCAGTACGACGAGGGGTTCGGGGAGGACGGCGCCGCCGACCGGCACGACCCCGAGCAGTGGCGGGCCCGCTCGGCGCGCGCGGCCGATCCCGCTGATCCTGCCGGCCTTGCCGGCCCTGCCGACGCCGCCGAGGAGCAGGCGCCCGCCCGGCGGCGCCCGCGGCGGACCCCGGCCCGTCCGGCCCGGGACCGGGAGATGGACGCCGTCGACGTGGCCGCGGCGGCCGCCGCCGCACTGGACGGCGTGGTGCTGGGCGGGATGCCGCCCTCGCCGCTGGTCGCCGACCTCACGCACGGGATCTCCGCCCCGCGCGCGGGTGCGGAGATCAGCGCTTCGGTGCCGCCCGCCCGGGGGGAGCGGCCCAAGGCCGCCGCCCCGGAGCGGGCCGAGCCGCCGCACGACACCACCGCCGCGGCTTCCGGGACCTTGTCGGTGCCGGACCTCACCAAGGCGCCCCCGCCGCCCCAGCCGCTTCCGCCCCGCGCCGAGCAGCTCCAGCTGCGGGGGGACATCACGTACGCCCTGCCCTCGCTCGACCTGCTCGAGCGCGGCGGACCGGGCAAGACCCGCAGCGCCGCCAACGACGCGGTCGTCGCCTCGCTGACCAACGTCTTCACCGAGTTCAAGGTCGATGCCCGTGTCACCGGCTTCACCCGGGGTCCGACGGTGACCCGCTACGAGGTGGAGCTCGGCCCGGCCGTCAAGGTCGAGCGGATCACCGCGCTCGCGAAGAACATCGCGTACGCGGTGGCCTCGCCGGACGTCCGGATCATCAGCCCCATCCCGGGCAAGTCGGCTGTCGGCATCGAGATCCCGAACACCGACCGCGAGATGGTCAACCTGGGGGACGTGCTCAGACTGGCGGACGCGGCCGAGGACGACCACCCGATGCTGGTGGCACTCGGCAAGGACGTCGAGGGCGGCTACGTCATGGCCAACCTCGCGAAGATGCCGCACGTGCTCGTCGCCGGCGCGACCGGTTCCGGAAAGTCCTCCTGCATCAACTGCCTGATCACCTCGGTGATGGTGCGGGCCACCCCGGAGGACGTCCGGATGGTGCTCGTGGACCCCAAGCGGGTGGAGCTGACGGCGTACGAGGGCATCCCGCACCTGATCACGCCGATCATCACCAACCCCAAGCGGGCCGCCGAGGCTCTCCAGTGGGTCGTCCGCGAGATGGACCTGCGCTACGACGACCTGGCCGCCTTCGGATACCGGCACATCGACGACTTCAACCGGGCCATCCGGGACGGCAAGATCACACTGCCGCCGGGCAGCGAGCGGGAGCTCAGCCCGTACCCGTACCTGCTGGTGATCGTCGACGAGCTCGCCGACCTGATGATGGTGGCCCCGCGCGACGTCGAGGACTCGATCGTCCGGATCACCCAGCTGGCCCGCGCCGCCGGCATCCACCTCGTGCTCGCCACCCAGCGGCCCTCGGTGGACGTGGTCACCGGCCTGATCAAGGCGAACGTGCCCTCGCGGCTCGCGTTCGCCACCTCCTCGCTGGCCGACAGCCGGGTCATCCTCGACCAGCCGGGCGCCGAGAAGCTGATCGGCAAGGGCGACGGGCTGTTCCTGCCGATGGGCGCGAACAAGCCGGTCCGCCTCCAGGGCGCCTTCGTCACCGAGGACGAGATCGCCGGGATCGTGCAGCACTGCAAGGACCAGATGGCGCCCGTCTTCCGGGACGACGTCACCGTCGGGCAGAAGCAGAAGAGGGAGATCGACGAGGAGATCGGCGACGACCTGGACCTGCTGTGCCAGGCGGCCGAGCTGGTCGTCTCCACCCAGTTCGGGTCGACCTCGATGCTCCAGCGCAAGCTCCGGGTGGGCTTCGCCAAGGCCGGCCGGCTCATGGACCTGATGGAATCGCGGGGGGTCGTCGGACCGAGTGAGGGTTCGAAGGCGCGCGACGTCCTGGTGAAGGCGGACGAGCTGGACGGGGTCCTCGCCGTCATCCGCGGGGAGGACCATCCGTAAGGAAATCGGCGGGCACATCAGGAGCAAATCGGGGGCAACCGTTTCCCTTGGACCCGCGTCTAGTTGAGGGAGATGGCGGTTCCGCGTGCTGCGCCGGGCTGCTGCACCGCCCCGGACGCCCGGTCGCCATTCGGATGGCGTAGGAAGTCCACCCTCCGGTTGCTCCTCCCTTTCGTCACCCCCCTAGACTGGACATCCAGCAGGTGGCTACACGCTCGAAAGGCGCCCTCGTGTCCATCGGCAACTCCAACTCCCCCGAAGATGAGCAGCCTTCGACCGGCGACCGGTCCGAGGACCGCATCATCGAACCCGCAGTCGAAGGACCGTCCATCGGGACGGCTCTGAAGAAGGCCCGGATCGCCGCCGGGCTCACTGTCGACGAGGTCAGTTCCACCACCCGCGTACGCATCCCGATCGTGCACGGGATCGAAGCTGACGATTTCACGCGGTGCGGCGGCGACGTCTACGCCCGCGGTCACATCCGTACGCTCGCCCGTGCCGTCCACCTCGATCCGGAACCCCTGGTCGAGGCGTACGACGCTGCCCACGGCGGCCGGCCCGCACCCACGCCCGCCGCGCCGATGTTCGATGCCGAGCGGATCCGTCCCGAGCGGCAGCGGCCCAACTGGACCGCGGCCATGGTCGCCGCCATCGTCGCCGTGATCGGCTTCGTGGGCTTCACCGCCTTCGGCGGCGGCGACGCGAAGGACAAGCGGCCGGTGGCGGAAGGTTCCGCCTCCCCGCAGGCCGCGCCCAAGCAGTCGGCCGGGAAGCCGGCCGCCCAGCCCCAGCAGACCCCGAAGGCGCCCAAGCCGGAGCCTTCGGACAGTGCCATCGCCGCCGCGCCCAAGGACCTCGTCACGGTCGTCCTGACGGCCAACGACGGCGAGAGCTGGATCTCCGCGAAGGACCACAGCGGCCGGCTGCTGTTCGACGGGACGCTGGCCCCGGGTGAGTCCAAGACCTTCACGGACAAGGAGTCCATCGACCTCGTTCTCGGCGACGCCGGGGTCGTGAAGCTCTTCGTGAACGGCAAGGAGATCAAGGACGAATTCCGGCCGGGTCAGGTGGAACGCCTCACATACACCAAGGACGACCCCCGCCAGGGAGAGGCACAGGCGGGCTGATATGGCGGTGAATCCTTGATTCCGGGTCCCCGGGGTGCTGCGCCGCACCCCGGGGATCTTGGTTTACCGGGACTTGGGGCGGGGGTCGGCGTTTGGACAAAGTAGTCTTGAGTCCATGCCCGAACGCCGTACCGTCGCCCTTGTCACTCTTGGCTGCGCCCGTAACGAGGTGGACTCGGAGGAGCTCGCAGGCCGCTTGGCGGCGGATGGCTGGGAGCTCGTCGAGGACGCCGCCGATGCGGACGTAGCCGTCGTCAACACCTGCGGCTTTGTCGAAGCCGCCAAAAAGGACTCCGTAGACGCCCTGCTGGAAGCCAACGATCTCAAGGATCACGGCAAGACCCAGGCCGTCGTCGCCGTCGGCTGTATGGCCGAGCGCTACGGCAAGGAGCTCGCCGAGGCGCTCCCCGAGGCCGACGGCGTGCTCGGCTTCGACGACTACGCCGACATCTCCGACCGCCTCCAGACCATCCTCAACGGCGGCATCCACGCCTCCCACACCCCGCGCGACCGGCGCAAGCTGCTGCCGATCAGCCCCGCGGCCCGCCAGGACGCCGAGGTGGCCCTGCCCGGCCACGCGCAGGAGCCGGTGGCCGAGGCCCCCGCCGACCTGCCGGACGGGGTCGCGCCCGCCTCCGGGCCGCGCGCGCCGCTTCGCCGCCGCCTGGACAAGAGCCCGGTCGCCTCGGTCAAGCTCGCCTCCGGCTGCGACCGCCGCTGCTCCTTCTGCGCCATCCCGTCCTTCCGCGGCTCCTTCATCTCCCGCCGCCCCGGCGACGTGCTGGGCGAGACGCGCTGGCTCGCCGAGCAGGGCGTCAAGGAGATCATGCTGGTCTCCGAGAACAACACCTCGTACGGCAAGGACCTCGGCGACATCCGCCTGCTGGAGACCCTGCTGCCCGAGCTGGCCGGGGTGGACGGCATCGAGCGCGTCCGCGTCAGCTACCTCCAGCCCGCCGAGATGCGGCCCGGCCTGATCGACGTACTGACCTCGACCCCCAAGGTCGTGCCGTACTTCGACCTGTCGTTCCAGCACTCGGCCCCCGACGTGCTGCGCGCCATGCGCCGCTTCGGCGACACCGACCGGTTCCTGGAGCTGCTGGACACCATCCGCACCAAGGCCCCGCAGGCCGGCGTCCGGTCCAACTTCATCGTCGGCTTCCCCGGCGAGAAGGAGTCGGACTTCGCCGAGCTGGAGCGGTTCCTCACCCACGCCCGGCTCGACGCGATCGGGGTCTTCGGCTACTCCGACGAGGACGGCACCGAGGCCGTCACGTACGACGGCAAGCTGGACGAGGACACGATCGCCGAGCGGCTCGCGCACATGCAGCGGCTCGCCGAGGAGCTCACCTCGCAGCGCGCGGAGGAGCGGATCGGCGAGACCCTGGAGGTGCTCGTCGAGTCCGTCGAGGCGTTCGACGGAGCTGAGGACGAGGCGGACGGTGAGGGTGCCTACGGGCGTGCCGCGCACCAGGCGCCCGAGACCGACGGCCAGGTCGTCTTCACGGACGGCACGGGCCTGGTACCCGGTCGCATGGTGACGGCGAAGGTGGTCGGCACGCTGGGCGTGGACCTGGTGGCCGAGCCCCTGCACCTCGAGGAGGCGGCCGGATGACCGGAGTCCCGGCATCTGCGGCGGGCGGGACCGGCCGCCGGCCGGCGCCCGGCGCGAAGCTGGGGGCTGCGGCGGTCAATCAGGCCAGCCTGTGGAACATCGCCAACATCCTGACGATGATCCGGCTCGTCCTGGTGCCGGGATTCGTGCTGCTCCTCCTCGCCGACGGCGGGTACGACCCGGTGTGGCGGGCGCTGGCGTGGGCCGCGTTCGCCGTCGCCATGATCACGGACATCTTCGACGGGCACCTGGCCCGTACGTACAACCTGGTCACGGACTTCGGGAAGATCGCCGACCCCATCGCCGACAAGGCGATCATGGGGTCGGCGTTGATCTGCCTCTCCTGGCTGGGCGACCTGCCCTGGTGGGTGACCGGGGTGATCCTCGGGCGGGAACTCGGGATCACGCTCATGCGTTTCTGGGTCATCCGGTACGGAGTGATTCCCGCCAGCCGGGGCGGCAAGCTCAAGACCCTGGCCCAGGGCACGGCGGTGGGCATGTACGTGCTCGCGCTGACCGGGCCGCTGGCGACCATGCGCTTCTGGGTGATGGCGGTCGCCGTCGTGCTGACCGTGGTCACCGGTTTGGACTACATCCGCGAGGCCGTGGTGCTGCGGCGCAAGGGTCTGGAAGCGGAGCGGGCCGCGAGGTGACAAACGCGGTGGGGGAATCTCCGGTGGCCGGTGGGGCGGCTTCGGACGCCGCGCAGCCGTTCGCCGGGGCCCGGGACACCGACACCCTCGCCGCGGAAGTGCTGAATCTCCTTGCGGAGAGTGACCAGACGCTCGCCGTCGCCGAGTCGCTGACGGGCGGGATGGTCGCCGCGGAGCTCACTGCCGTCGCCGGGGCCTCCCGTTCCTTCCGCGGTTCGATCACGGCGTACGCGACGGAGCTGAAGCACCGGCTCCTGGGGGTGGACGCGGGGCTGCTTGCCGCCGAAGGGGCGGTGAACGCGCAGGTCGCAGCCGAGATGGCGGCCGGGGTGCGGCGTGTGCTGGGGGCTTCGTGGGGGATCGCGACCACCGGGGTGGCCGGTCCGGACCCGCAGGACGGGCAGCCGGTGGGCACCGTTTTCATCGCCGTCGCGGGTCCCGCGGGCAGGAAGACCGTCCCGCTGAGGTTGAACGGCTCCCGTGCGGAAATCCGTAGGGAGAGTGCACGGACAGTGCTCGAACTGCTCTCGAGCGAACTCCGCGAGAATGCGCGGGGGCAGGATACGGAACAGAACGGGGGGATTTGATGTTTGCAGCCCTGAGTGAACACGACATAGCTCCCCGCACGGCCGCGGCGCGAGGCGGTACGGTGGGGCGTGAAGGATGCGGCTACACGGTCAGAGGAGGGAGCCACCGATGATTCTGCTCCGTCGCCTGCTGGGTGACGTGCTGCGTCGGCAGCGCCAGCGCCAGGGCCGTACTCTGCGCGAAGTCTCCTCGTCCGCCCGAGTTTCTCTCGGCTATCTCTCCGAGGTGGAGCGGGGGCAGAAGGAGGCATCCTCCGAGCTGCTCTCCGCGATCTGCGACGCGTTGGACGTACGGATGTCCGAGCTGATGCGCGAAGTCAGTGACGAGCTGTCGCTGGCTGAGCTGGCGCAGTCGGCCGCGGCAAGCGAACCGGTGACGGTGCCGGTCCGCCCGATGCTCAATTCGGTCTCCGTGACTTCGGTCGCGGGCGGGCCGGAGCGGGTGACCATCAAGGCGCCTGCGGAAGCGGTGAATGTCGTAGCCGCGTGAGCTCGAGTGCGCGAGCTGTGAAGAAATGAGCGTGGCCGGAGCCCCGGTCGGTGTGTGATGCGCCGGCCGGGGCTCCGCGCCGTCTGCTGCGCTTGCTCGTACGGGGCTTTGAGGCGGGGCCGGGGCGCGGGGGAGCCCTGGGCTAGCGGCCGGGCGGCTGCGTGCCGTGCCGAGCCGTTCTGGGTGCGGGGTCGGAGGGGGTGCGGGAGGATGGACCAGTCCGGTTCCCCGGCCGCTGGGAGGTAGCCGTGCGGCGGTTACTCATACCCCTCGCGCTGGCGATGGGCGTGCTGTGGTGGTGGGCGGTGTTGCGGCTGGCGCTGGCGTCGGCCGAGTCGGGGCCGGTCGAGGGTGCGGTCGCCGTGGGCGGCTGGGGGCTCGGCCTGCTCCCGGTGCACTGCACACCGGGGCCCCTGCGCAGGGCCCGGCGGGCGGCGGCCGACGGGGCGGCGGAAGACGGGGCGGCGGCGGAAGAGGCGGCTACCAGGGCATCGACACTCCGCCGTTCGGGCGCAGGATCTGGCCCGTCATGAAGGACGAGGCGTCCGAGGCGAGGTAGAGCACGGCATGGGCGATGTCCTCGGGCTCGCCGACCCGGCGCAGGGGTGACATCCGGACCATCGCGGCCTCGGTCTGCTCCCGGACCTCGGGGCTGTGCCGGCCGGTCATCGGGGTGCGGATCCAGCCCGGGGCGACGGCGTTGACGCGGATGCCGTGGGGGCCGGCCTCGGTGGCGAGGGTCTTGGTGAGCTGGACGACGGCTGCCTTGGCGGCGCTGTAGCAGAGCAGGCCGGGCTGGGCGGCGTCGACGGCGCCGGAGGCCATGGTGATGATCGAACCGGGGCGGCCGGCCGCGATCATGGCGCGCGCGGCCTCCTGGCAGGTGCGCAGGATTCCCTTGAAGTTGATGTCCAGGACCCGGTCGAGGTCCTCGTCGGCCGTCTCCAGGACGGTGCTGGTGTGCATGATCCCGGCGATGGCGGCGGTGATGTCGAGCGGTCCGGCGGCTGCGACGGCGGCGCGCAGGGCGGCGCGGTCGGTGACGTCGAGGGGGTGGACGGTGGCGGATCCGCCGGCCTTGGCGACGAGGGCCGCCGTCTCGGCGAGGCCCTGCTCGTCGCGGTCCGCGCAGTGCACGGCGGCGCCCGCCCCGGCGAGGAGGACGGCGGTGGCGCGGCCTATGCCGCTCGCGGCGCCGGTGATCAGTGCGGTCCGGCCGGTGAGGTCGTACGGGGCTCTGGGTGTGGGCATGCCGGGACCGTACGACCGGATCTGACGGAGCGTCAACTACGGGGTGGGGCCGGATTGGCAGCGGGGGCACCAGTACGCCGGGCGGCCGTCCTGTGCGGCCTCGCGGACGGGGGTGCCGCAGCGCAGGCAGGGGCGGTGTGTGCGGCCGTACACGAAGAGCTCCTGGCCGGGGCGGCGGCTGCCGGTGGTGTTGCGGATCGGGCGGTCGCCGGTGTTGGCGCGCAGCAGGCGGTGGGCGGCGCCGGCCAGGCGGACGGCGGTGGTTTCGGGGTCGGGGAGGTCGCCGACCGGCGTCCAGGGGGTGACCTGGGCAAGGAAGCAGAGCTCGCACTTGTAGATGTTGCCGATGCCGGCCAGGTTGTGCTGGTCGAGCAGGGCCTCGCCGAGGGGGCGCCCGGGGGTGGCGAGGAGGTTGGCGGCGGCCTTGCCGGCGTCCCAGTCCGGGCCGAGGAGGTCGGGGCCCAGGTGGCCGACGGCGCGGTCTTCGTCCGCGGTGCGCAGGAGTTCGAGCACGGGCAGGCGGTACCCGACCGCGGTGTGGGTGGCGGTGCCGAGGACCGCGCGGATCTCATGGACGGGCCCGCCGTGCCATTTCTGGTCTGCGGTGAAGACGTGCCAGGCGCCGTCCATGCCGAGGTGGGTGTGGAGGGTGAGGCCGCCCTCGAAACGGGCGAGGAGGTGTTTGCCGCGCGGGGTGACGTCCAGGGTGGTGCGGCCGGTGAGGTCGGCGGTGGCGAATCGCGGGACGCGCAGGTCGCTGCGGGTCAGCTCGTGGCCGGCCAGGGCCGCGTGCAGCCGGGCTGCCGCGCGCCAGACGCTGTCTCCTTCGGGCATGACCCCATTGTGGCCCCGGGCAGGGGTGGCGGCGCGGCTCCGGGGGAGGGGCGGGACGGCAGGAACCCCTGTGGCGGGATGCCGCCACAGGGGTTCCGTGCTCAGGAGCGGCAAGGGCCTGGTGGGGCGCTCGCCGGTTCCGGTACTACTTCCAGTACAGGGGCTTGCTGTTGTTCAGGCTGTTGTACGGGTCGCCCCAGTACATGGCGCCGGCGACCTTGGTCTGGGCGGACGGGGCCAGCGCGATCGCGCAGCCCGTCTGCGTCTTGCCGTTGGTGAAGCCCTTCGGCAGCGACTCGTGCGGGCACTTGTCGAAGTTGCCGATGATCGACACGTCCTGCGCCTCGCTGCCGTCGCTGAGCGTGCCCTTGAAGTGGCCCACAGAGCTGAAGGACAGGTCCGTGGAGCCGACGTTCTTGACGGTGTAGCGGACGAAGTAGGGGACCATCCCCTTGACCTTGTCACCGAGCTTGAGCGCGTCCAGGTCGGAGGCCTGGCCCTGCTCGACCGCGGTCACGGTGAGGGTGATATCGCCCGCGGTGCTCCCGCTCTTGAACGGGACCTGCGCGGCCTCGCCGATCTTGAACGTCTGGCCCGGCTTCGCGATGCCGCCGGCCGGGGCCGCGGCGCCGCCGCCGGTCGAGCCGGCGCTGGCCGCGGCGCTGGGTGCCGCGGAGCCATAACCGTCCGCCCCGGAGCTCGGCTGGGCGGCGGGCGAGCTCGGCTGGGTGGACGGGGCCGCCGCCTCCTCGTTGCCGTTCTTGCAGCCCGTGAGGGTGAGGGTACCGGCAACTGCCAGACCGATGACGCCCGTTGCCGCTCGACGCATGCTGATGTTGCTCACTCTTTTCTTCTCCCCCATGAATGTGCACACGGCTGGGAATCGCCCTGTGCGTTGTCTTCCTGGATCTTGATAGTCGATCCAGGAGAGCCTCCGCCAGTTCGGAGGCCGCTTCGTGACATGCCCAGTACATAAGTGGAACGTAAGTGGAACCCTCGGTACGACGGGGGGCTGGGTCAGCCCCCGGGAGTACCGTCCTCACGAGCGCAGGCGCAGGCCTCGCGGGGTCGCGTGGAAACCGGCGGCCTCCAGGGCCGGGCCCAGGGGTGAGGTCAACGCCGGGGCGGCGTTGATGCGTTCCACCGTGAGCGCCGGGAGGGCGCCCATCCGGGAGGCCGCCGCCACGGCCGCGGTGGCCGCCGCGAGACGGGGGTCCTCCGCCGGAGGCCAGGCCAGCAGCGTCTTGCCGCCCCGCTCCAGGTACAGGACGAGCTCGCCGTCGACCAGGACCACCAGCGAGCCCGCCTTGCGGCCCGGCTTGTGGGTGGCCCCGGCCGGCGGCTCCGGCCAGGGCAGGGCCGCCCCGTACGCGTTCGCCGGATCGGCGGCCGCCAGGACCACCGCCGCCAGCGGGGGCGGGGTCCGCTCGGCCGACCGCAGCCGGTCCACCGCTCCGTCCATCGCGAACTGGGCCGCGCCCAGCCCCTCCACCACATAACCCCGGCGGGCCTGCCCGCTGTCCTCGAAGGCCGACAGGACGCGGTACACCGCGCTGAAGCCGCCCTCCACGCCCTCGGCGGCCACCGCGCCCCGGGTGACCACGCCGTGCCGGTCCAGCAGGGTCCGGGCCAGTGCGTGGGCCCGGTGGGTGGGGTCGGGGGCCTGGGAGGGCAGCAGCGACCAGCGGCCGGAGACCGTGGGCGGGCCCGGGCGGGACACCTGCGCGCTGAGCGTCCCGTACCGGCCGCGCGGGACGGTGCGCCGGGCCCGGTGGGCGGTGGCGCCCGCCGTACGGCCAGAACCGAGCAGGGAGCGCAGCGGGGACAGGGTGTCGTTCGTCAGCCGGCCCGACCAGGCCAGGTCCCAGACGGCCTCGGACAGTTCGAGGTCCGTGGCCTCGGACCACTTGGCGCGGACCGATTCCGCGAGCTGGCGGAAGAACAGCCCGTACCCGCCGGACAGGGTGTCGAGGATCGACTGGTGAAGGGGCGTCAGCTCCAGCGGGTGCGGCGGGGGCAGCAGCAGCGGGGCGGCGTCCGCCAGGTAGAGCGAGACCCAGCCGTCCTTGCCCGGGAGGGCCCCGGCGCCCGCCCAGACCACCTCCCCGGTGGTGGTGAGCTCGTCCAGCAGCGTCGGGGAGTACCCCGTGACCCGCGAGGGGAGGATCAGCCGCTCCAGCGCCGACGCGGGGACCGGGGCGCCCTGGAGCTGTTCGACGGCCCGGGCCAGGCCGTCGATGCCGCGCAGGGCCCCGCCCAGGTGCTGCCACTGCGGCAGGAACGTGGCCAGGGAGGCCGGCGGGACCGGCTCCAGCTCCTGGCGCAGCGCCGCCAGGGAGCGGCGGCGCAGCCTGCGCAGCACGGTGGCGTCGCACCACTCCTGGCCGATGCCCGCCGGGTGGAACTCGCCCTGGACCACCCGGCCCGCCGCCGCGAGCCGGTGCAGGGCGCCCTCCGTCACCGCTGCGCCCAGGCCGAAGCGGGCCGCCACGGCGGCCGTCGTGAACGGCCCATGGGTGCGGGCGTACCGGGCCAGGAGGTCGCCGAGCGGGTCCTTGACCGGCTCGGTGAACGCCTCCGGGACGCCGACCGGGAGCGCCGTGCCCAGCGCGTCGCGCAGCCGGCCCGCGTCCTCGATCGCCGCCCAGTGGTCCGCGCCGCCGATCCGGACCGCGATGGCCCGGCGGGCCCGGGCCAGCGCCTTCGGCCAGGCCGGGTCGGCGCCCCGCTCGGCCAGTTCGGCCGTGGTCAGCGGGCCGAGCAGGCGCAGCAGGTCGGCGACCGACTCGGCGTCCTTGGCCCGCCGGTCCTCGGTGAGCCACTGGAGCTCCCGCTCCAGCTCCTCCAGCACCTCCGCGTCGAGCAGTTCGCGCAGCTCCGCCTGGCCGAGCAGCTCCGCCAGCAGGCGGGAGTCCAGCGAGAGCGCGGCCGCCCTGCGCTCGGCGAGCGGCGAGTCCCCCTCGTACAGGAACTGGGCGACGTACCCGAAGAGCAGCGACCGGGCGAAGGGGGACGGTTCGGCGGTGGTGACCTCGACCAGGCGGACCCGGCGCGCCTCGATGTCCCCCATCAGTTCCGTCAGGCCGGGCACGTCGAACACGTCCTGGAGGCATTCCCGTACGGCTTCCAGCACGATCGGGAACGAACCGAACTCCGACGCCACCTGGAGCAGCTGGGAGGCCCGCTGGCGCTGCTGCCACAGCGGCGTGCGCTTGCCGGGACTGCGGCGCGGCAGCAGCAGGGCGCGCGCCGCGCATTCGCGGAACCGGGAGGCGAACAGGGCGGACCCGCCCACCTGGTCGGTGACGATCTGGTTGATCTCGCCGTGGTCGAAGGCGACGTCCGCGGCGCCCAGCGGGGCCTGCTCGTCGTCGAACTCGAAGGCGTGCGGGGCCGAGGGGTCGTGGTCGAGCAGGTCCATGGAGAGCAGGTCCGCGTCGGGCAGCCGCAGCACGATCCCGTCGTCCGCGTGCATGACCTGCGCGTCCATCCCGTACCGCTCGGCGAGGCGGGCGCCGAGGGCCAGCGCCCACGGGGCGTGGACCTGGGCGCCGAAGGGGGAGTGGACGACGACCCGCCAGTCGCCGAGCTCGTCGCGGAACCGCTCGACCACGATGGTCCGGTCGTCCGGGACGTGGCCGCAGGCCTCGCGCTGCTCCGCGAGGTAGGCGAGGACGTTCTCCGCGGCCCAGGCGTCGAGGCCGGCCGCCAGCAGGCGCAGCCGGGCGTCCTCGTCGGGCAGGCCGCCGAGCTCGCGCAGGAACGCACCGACCGCGCGCCCCAGTTCGAGGGGGCGGCCCAGCTGGTCGCCCTTCCAGAACGGCAGCCGGCCGGGGACCCCGGGGGCGGGGGAGACCAGGACCCGGTCGCGGGTGATGTCCTCG
Source organism: Streptomyces sp. NPDC050448 (assembly GCF_040655295.1). Taxonomy (NCBI): domain Bacteria; kingdom Bacillati; phylum Actinomycetota; class Actinomycetes; order Kitasatosporales; family Streptomycetaceae; genus Streptomyces; species Streptomyces sp. NPDC050448. The sequence continues at coordinate 22,703 of NZ_JBFAJR010000020.1, forward strand.
ATCCGCCAGGAGGTGGTGCCCAGGGTGAACACGTCCCCCACGCGGGACTCGTAGACCATCTCCTCGTCGAGCTCGCCGACCCGGCCGCCGCCCTTCTTCGGGTCCGCGCCCGCGAGGAAGACGCCGAACAGCCCGCGGTCGGGGATGGTGCCGCCGGAGGTGACCGCGAGCCGCTGGGCTCCGGGCCGGCCGGTGATCGTCCCCGCGACCCGGTCCCACACGACCCGTGGTCTGAGCTCCGCGAACGCGTCGGACGGGTAGCGGCCCGCCAGCATGTCCAGGACCGCGGTGAACGCCGACTCCGGCAGCGCCGCGAACGGCGCCGCCCGCCGCACCAGCGCCAGCAGCTCGTCCAGCTGCCAGGTGTCCATCGCGGTCATCGCGACCAGCTGCTGCGCGAGGACGTCGAGCGGGTTCGACGGGATGCGCAGCGACTCGATTGACCCGGTGCGCATCCGCTCGGTGACCACGGCCGCCTGGACCAGGTCCCCGCGGTACTTGGGGAACACGACCCCCGTGGAGACCGCGCCCACCTGGTGCCCGGCCCGGCCCACGCGCTGGAGTCCGGAGGCCACCGAGGGCGGGGACTCCACCTGCACCACCAGGTCCACGGCGCCCATGTCGATGCCCAGTTCCAGACTGGAGGTGGCAACCACGGCGGGCAGCCGGCCCGCCTTGAGATCCTCCTCCACCAGCGCCCGCTGCTCCTTGGAGACCGAGCCGTGGTGTGCCCGCGCCAGCAGCGGCGGGGCGCCCTGGGCGGCCCCCGACTGGGCCATGATCTCGGCCGGCGGCGACCCGTCGGGCAGTTTCTCGCCCATGGCGCGCTCGTACGCGATCTCGTTCAGCCGGTTGCACAGGCGCTCGGCGAGGCGGCGCGAGTTGGCGAAGACGATCGTGGAACGGTGCGCCTGGACCAGGTCCGCGATCCGCTCCTCCACATGAGGCCAGATCGAGGGCTTGTCTCCGCCGTCCTTCCCCTCGGTGGCAGGCGAGCCGCCCAACTCGCCCATGTCCTGCACCGGGACGACCACCGACAGGTCGAACTCCTTCGCCGAGGGCGGCTGGACGATCTCGGCCTTGCCGCGCGGCGCGAGGTACCGGGCCACCTCGTCCACCGGCCGGACCGTCGCCGACAGCCCGATCCGGCGCGCCGGGCGGGGCAGCAGCTCGTCCAGCCGCTCCAGGGACAGGGCCAGGTGCGCGCCGCGCTTGGTCCCCGCGACCGCGTGCACCTCGTCCAGGATCACCGTCTCGATGCCCGCGAGTGCATCGCGCGCCGCCGAAGTCAGCATCAGGAACAGCGACTCCGGCGTGGTGATCAGGATGTCCGGCGGCCGGGTGGCCAGCGCCCGCCGCTCCGCCGGCGGGGTGTCCCCCGAGCGGATCCCCACCCGGATCTCCGGCTCGGGCAGGCCCAGGCGGACCGACTCCTGGCGGATACCGGTCAGCGGGCTGCGCAGGTTCCGCTCGACATCGACCGCGAGGGCCTTCAGCGGGGACACGTACAGCACCCGGCAGCGCTTCTTGGGCTCGGCGGGCGGCGGGGCGGACGCGAGCTGGTCGAGGGCGGCGAGGAAGGCGGCCAGGGTCTTGCCGGAGCCGGTCGGTGCCACGACGAGCACGTCGGAGCCCTCCCGGATGGCCCGCCACGCTCCCTCCTGCGCGGAGGTGGGCGAGGCGAAGGCCCCCGTGAACCAGGAGCGGGTCGCGGGGGAGAACGAATCGAGTGCAGAGCCGGCCATGCCCCCATCCTGCACCCGGGCACCGACAAGGGCCCCGGACCTGGGAAAACACCCGGACCGGGCAAGGCGCAGAATGGGGGAATGGCGGATGAGCGGGAGTGGGCCCGGCACTGGCGGTACGCGGAACTGCCCGGGCTGGACCTGCTGCGCGCCCACTACGTACGCCACACCTTCCCGCGCCACGCCCACGACGGGTACGTCATCGCGGCGGTGACCGGCGGCGTCGAGGAGGTCGGCCTGCCCGGCGGCATCGTGCGGGCCGGGCCGGGGAGCGTGGTCCTGATCAACCCCGAGGTGCCGCACACCGCGCGGGCCGGGGTCCCGGAGGGCTGGGCGTACGCCACCCTGTACCCCTCCCGGGAGCTGATCGCCGAGGTGGCCGCGGAGATCGCCGGCCTGCGCGGGAACCCCGGCTTCACCGCCGACTCGGTCCCCGACCCGCAGACCTCGCACGTGATCACCGAGGTGCACCGGGCCGCCGAGGAAGGGAACGCGCTGGCCGCCGACACACTGCTGCGCGGCGCCGTGGCGCGGATGCTGACCCGGCACGCCGGGCCGCTGCCCGTCCGTACGGTCCGCAGCGCCGGCGCCGTCGACGCCGAGGCGGCCCGGGCGGTGCTCCAGGAGCGGATGGCGGACCCGCCGTCGCTGGACCGGCTGGCCGCGGAACTGGGGACCAGCCCGTTCGCCCTGCTCCGGGCCTTCCGGGAGCGGTACGGGATGCCGCCGCACACCTGGCTGACCGACGCCCGGGTCCGGCGGGCCCGCCGACTGCTGGACGCGGGCACCCCGCCGGCCGAGGCGGCCGTCGCCGTCGGCTTCACCGACCAGCCGCACCTGAACCGGCACTTCACCCGGATCGTGGGCGTCCCGCCGGGCGCCTACCGGCGGGAGCGGGCCGGTTAGGCTGCCCGCCGAGGATCCTGGTCTCGGAGGGGCGTACGGATGGACCGGCTGGAGCAGGCCCGGCTGCTGGGGGCGTACACGGCGCAGCTGCGCGGCCGGGTGCCCGAGCGGCCGCCGACGGGCGCCGTGGTGGAGCAGGACGGCCCCTTCGTCCGCACGCACTACGGCACACACGGGACGGTCGGTCACCGGCCGCTCGCGCACACCCCGCGCGCCGACCTGGCCGGGCTGGTGCGGCGGCAGCGGGAGGCCTTCGCGGCACGCGGCGAAGGCGCGCGGTGGAAGGTGTACGGGGAGGACCCGCCGGGTCTGGCGGAAGAGCTGGCCGCGGCCGGGTTCACGGCGGACGCCCCGCGCTCGCTGCTCGTCGCGGATCTCGCGCGGCTCGCGCCGGGCCGGGACCCCGAGCTCCGCTCGGTCTGGGGCCTCCGGGCGGATTCCCCTTGGCGGGCGCTGGCCGCCGCGAGCGGGCCGCACGCCAAGCCGTTCGCCGAGCTCGAGGCCGACCGCGGCTGGCGCTGCGACCCGGGGGACGTCTCCGTGCTGATCGAGCACGGGCGGGTGGTGGCCGCGGGCTGGATGGAGATCGCCCGCGGCACCGACTTCATGCTGGTCGGCGGGCTGACCGACCCCTCCACGGCCGCCGCCTTCGTACGGCACTGGGCGCCGCTCGGGGCTGCGAGCCACCACCGCCGGCGCGCTGCGGCGTACTGCGCCGCCGAGGCCGAGGGGGAGCTGCGCACGGCCCTGCTCGCGACGGGCTTCGCCGAGCTCACGACCGTACGCACCTTCCGGCTGGACCCGGCCGGGACCCCGGCCCGGACCCGGCCCGTACGGGAACTCGCGGGGTCGGACGAGGACGTGCTGTGGGACCGGCTGCGAAGCGAGTTCGGCTTCCGGACCAAGGTCGTGGACATGCCCGGCTTCGCCGCCCCGGGCCCGTCCGCCACCTGGCCGCTCGGCGACCCCGAGGAGGAGCTGACCGATGCGCTGGACGGGATCGTCCTGCGCGGGCTGACGGCCGTCACCCCGGCCGGGGAGCAGGTGTGCTGGCTGGACTGGCAGCACCCCTGCTACGCCTTCGACCCCCACCGGGTCGGCGGCCCCGGGGAGCCGGAGTGTCCGGGCCAGGCGTATCCGGACGGCGACTTCTACCTCTATGTGGATCCCGGACTGCGCTTCGGCACCTTCGGCCACCCCTGGGAGCACACGCTGACCGTCTTCGGCGGGGGGCTGCTCGGCGCGGTGGAGGCGGGGCTGACCGCCCTGCTCGGTGAGCCCGTGCGGCGCCGGGGCTGAGCCCGCCCCCGCCCCCGTCCCGGTCCCCTGCCCCGGTCCCCGGTCCCGCGTGCAAGAACGTACAAGACCGGATCGCCCCGCCCTGCGTACGGTCGCGGGGTGGGAGAAGGCCAGATGGTGATGCAGGAGACCCCCGACGGGGTGGCAGGCCGGCCGCGCGGCGCCGTCATACGCGACGGGCTCGGGGTCGGGGTGGCCGTCGGGCTGTCCGGGTTCGCGTTCGGGGTGACCGCCGCCGGGTCCGGGATCAGTGCGCTGCAGGCCTGTGTGCTGAGCCTGCTGGCGTTCACCGGAGCCTCGCAGTTCGCGCTGGTCGGGGCGCTGGCCGCGGGCGGGAACCCGTTCACCGCGGCCGCCGGGGCCTTCTTCCTCGGAACCCGGAACGCCTTCTACGGGCTGCGGCTGTCGCAGCTGCTCGCCCTGCCGAGGGCCGTGCGGCCCCTCGCCGCCCACTGGGTGATCGACGAGACCGCAGCCGTGGCGCTGGCCCAGCCCGACCGCAGGTCCGCACGGCTCGGGTTCACCGTGACCGGGCTGAGCCTGTACGTCCTGTGGAACCTCACCACCCTGGTGGGTGCCCTCGGCGCGGAGGCCCTCGGGGACACCGCCGCCTGGGGGCTGGACGCCGCCGGACCGGCCGTCTTCCTGGCCCTCCTTGCACCGATGCTGAAGACCGCCACCGAGCGGGCCGCCGCCGCGCTCGCCGTCGTCCTCGGGCTGGGCCTGCTCCCCGTACTGCCCGCCGGGCTGCCGGTGCTCGGCGCCGCGCTCGCCGCCCCCGTGATCCTCTGGCTGAAGGGACGCCGCTCGTGAACGTCTGGATCGCCATCGGGCTCACCGTCGCCGGCTGCTACGCCGTCAAGCTCGCCGGGCTGCTCGTGCCCGCCGGGGCGCTGGAGCGGCCGCTCGTGCGCAGGCTCGCCGCCTTGCTGCCCGTCGCGCTGCTCGCCGCGCTCACCGCCCAGCAGACCTTCGGCACCGGGCACGCGCTCGTGCTCGACGCCCGCGCCGCGGGGCTGGCCGCCGCCGGGCTCGCGCTGCTGCTGCGGGCCCCGTTCCTGACCGTGGTCGGCGCCGCCGTGGTCGTCACCGCAGCCGCCCGGGTCCTGGGCGGCTAGGGGTGTCCGGCGGATCAGGCCCGGGCCCGGCCGTGATCCGCCGGACACCCCCTAGGCCGGACCGCCGGCCAGGGGGCGTCCGTACGCCCGTAGGGTCAGCAGGGCCTCCAGGGTGGCGATCGGGCGCCGCTCCAGCGAGCTGCCCGGCGCCCATGCGAGGCGGCGCACCGGCCAGCCGCCGTCCGGCTGCTGCGCGGCGGCCAGGAAGTCCAGGGAACGCCTCAGCTCCTCGTCGGTGAACCAGCCGCGCGCCAGCGACTCCGGCCGGCGGGCGACATCGTGCGGGAACAGCTGCTCGCCCGGCGCGTAGCCCGGGTACGGCGGGAACTCCTGGCGGCGGCGCGGATCGAGCACGACGAGCCGCTGCTCGCGCACCAGCCGCCCCAGCCGGTCCGCGGCCGCCGCCGCCCGCGCCCGGTCGGGGGCGCCGTCGAGGAAGGCCACCGCGCTCTGCACCTCGTACGGGTGCGCGCGGCGCAGGGTCTCGACCCGGTCCCAGCAGAAGTCCGTGGCCCGGAACAGCCACGCGTGCCAGATCCGGTTGCGGTGCAGTACTCCGACGACCGGGCCCGTGGTCAGCAGCTCACCGGGCGGGTTGTCGTGCACCGGGTGGTACGGGGCCGCGGGATGGCCGCGCGGGGCCGGGAGGCGCACCGGAAGCGCGCCGTCCGCGGTGGAGACCCGGGTCAGATGGCGGCACAGCCGTTCGATCCGCTGCCCGGCGCAGCGGCCCAGGCCGTCCAGGACCCGCAGGGCGTGCGCGGTGTGCAGCGGCTGGCTGAGCGGACCGCGCAGATCCGGATCGAGGGCGTGGCCGTAGCCGCCGTCCGCGTTGAGGTACGAGCCGAGGGCGGTGTCCACCGCGTCGGGGTCCCCGCCGAGGAAGTGGAACGCGAACCGCCGCTGCTCCAGCACCCGGGCCGTGAGCCAGATGAACTGCTCGGCGCGGGCCAGCGGAGTCGGCGGGGCCGGCGGAGTCGGCGGGGTCAGCGAGGAAGCTTCGTCTCCAGGCATGCGTGAAACCGTAGGGGGCGCTGCCGCGGGAGCGGGGGGCGAACAGCGCCGGTGCACTCTCCCGGGGCGGGATACTGGGGGCATGCGGTTGACGATTTTCTGGGAGCGGATGGCCGAGCACTTCGGTGCGGCCTACGCGGACTCCTTCGCACGGGACCACGTCATGACGGAGCTCGGCGGACGCACCGTCCACCAGGCGCTGGACGCGGGCTGGGAGGCCAAGGACGTGTGGCGCGCGGTGTGTTCGGCGATGGACGTGCCGGCCTCGCTGCGCTGACGCCGGCGGCCGTTTCCCCGTCCGCGCGGCGGGTGGGACAGACTGGGCCGTGTGGCAGCCACCGATGAGACGACCGTGACGACCGACACCACCGATCCGACCGAGACGACCGATCCGGCCGATGGGAATGCGTCGGCCGAAGCGGCGACCGGCCGGACCGAGCCGCTCCCCGCCGATCGCGCAGGGCCTCCCGGCGAGGCCGTCGCCCCGGCGGCGGCCGGGGCCCGGATGCCGCGCTGGCTGCCGCGCGCCGTCGTCCTCGTCCTGGCCCTCATCGCCTGCTTCCAGCTCGGCAGCTGGGCCTTCCACCAGCTGACCGGGCTGCTCGTCAACATCCTGATCGCGTTCTTCCTCGCGCTCGCGATCGAACCCGCCGTGGCCCGGATGTCGGCCCGCGGCATGCGCCGCGGGCTCGCCACCTTCCTGGTGTTCCTCGGGGTGTTCGCCGGGGCCGCGGGCTTCGTCGTCCTGCTCGGCTCGATGCTCGCCGGACAGATCGTCGACATGGTGGAGGGCTTCCCGCGCTACCTCGACTCGGTGATCGACTCGATCAACACGACCTTCCACACCAAGCTGTCCCGGCTCGCGATCCAGGACAGCCTGCTGCACTCCGACTGGCTGCAGAAGTACGTACAGAACAGCGCGACCGGCGTGCTCGACGTCTCCGCCACCGTGCTCGGCGGACTCTTCAGGCTGCTGACGGTCGGGCTCTTCTCCTTCTACTTCGCCGCCGACGGGCCGCGGCTGCGGCGCGCACTGTGCTCCGTACTGCCCCCTGCGAAGCAGTCGGAGGTGCTGCGCGCCTGGGAGATCGCCGTCGCCAAGACCGGCGGCTACCTCTACTCGCGCGGACTGATGGCGCTGGTCTCCGGCATCGCGCACTACGTCGTCTTCGCGGTCCTCGACGTGCCGTACGCGCCCGCGCTCGCGGTGTGGGTGGGCCTGGTCTCCCAGTTCATCCCCACCATCGGCACCTACCTGGCGGGCGCGCTGCCGATGCTGATCGCCTTCACCGTCGACCCCTGGTACGCGCTGTACGTACTGGGATTCGTGGTGGTCTACCAGCAGTTCGAGAACTACGTCCTGCAGCCCAAACTGACCGCGCGGACGGTGGACATCCACCCGGCGGTGGCCTTCGGCTCGGTCATCGCCGGCACCGCCCTGCTCGGCGCGGTCGGGGCGCTCATCGCGATCCCGGCCGTCGCCACGCTGCAGGCCTTCCTCGGCGCGTACGTGAAACGGTACGCGCTGACGGAAGGGGCGGCAGGGGCGGAAGGGGATCCGGCTACTTCTTCTCCGCCTCGGCCGAGGCGAGGAAGGCTGCCAGGGCTTCGGTGACGGTCGCCTCGACGGCGGCCTTGTCCACTCCGAGGTCGCTGAACACGCCCTCGCCGTTCTCGAGTTCGAGGAGCGCGAGCAGGATGTGCTCGGTGCCGACGTAGTTGTGGCCGAGGCGCAGGGCCTCGCGGAAGGTGAGCTCCAGGGCCTTCTTGGCGGAGGCGTCGAAGGGGACGAGGGCGGGGAGGTTCTCGGAGGCCGGGGGCAGGGCGGCCGTCGCGGCGGCGCGTACGTCGTCCGCCGAGACTTGCTGCGCGCGCAGGGCGAGCGCGGCGAGGCTCTCCGGCTCGGCGAGCAGGCCGAGGACGAGGTGCTCGGTGCGGATCTCGGCGTGGCTGGCCGCGCGGGCCTCGTTCTGGGCGGTCACGACGACGTTGCGGGCGCGGTCGGTGAAGCGGCCGAAGCCCTGGGCGGCGTCGAGGTCGTTGCCGCCGCCCTCGCCCTTGTCGGCCTTGGGGACGAAGCGCTTCTGGGCGGCTTGGCGGGTGACGCCCATGCTGCGGCCGATGTCGGTCCAGGAGGCTCCGGAACGGCGGGCCTGGTCGACGAAGTGCCCGATGAGGTGGTCGGCCACGTCGCCGAGGTGCTCGGCGGCGACGACGGCGCCGCTGAGCTGCTCCAGGGTGTCGGTGTGGACCTTCTTGATGGCCTCGATCAGATCGTCGAGGCGTACCGGATTGGTCATGCGAACGGGTTCCGCTGAAGGGTTCGTCATGGGTGCAACCGTAGGTTGACAGTCCAAGAGGCGTCAACCCCAGGTTGTCAGTTGGTGGATGGAGTCCCGTGAGTGGCCGATATGCAGTCAGGATGTGGCCGGTTCGTATGCCTGACCCTCGTGAGTGTCGACGTGAGTGACGCGAGTACCCCGCACTCGCCGGCCGCCGCGACCCCGCGACCACGTGGCGGCCCTCCGGGATCCGGATCCGGTCGTGTGCGTGCCGCTGCCGGCGGGGCGGCCCCGCTGCGTCCGCCTGGACGGGGTCGGCCGCCGGAGGCTGCTTCCGTACGCCGGCCCCGACCCGGCCGCCGGCGTCGACCGGCAGCATCCCGGCCAGGTGCAGCGTGGTGAGTGTCACTTCGGCGACCCGCTGCGGGCCGCCGTCCAGGTGCGCGGCCTCGTACAGGCCGAGTGCCCCGGTGTCCGCCCGGCCCTCGGGGCCGAGCCCGCGCTGCAGTGGGATGCGGGCGAAGGTCACACCGAGCAGCGGAACGGCCGAACCCGGGAAGATGTAGACCCACACCGTCGCCCCCGACTTTGCGCCCCGCTCCGAGTGTGGGCCTGCCTGGTGGCCGGGGCGATGCGCGGGGTCGGACCCGGTGCCCGCGGACCCGGGCGGGCCCCGCGGGGCGGCCCCCGCCGGGTGGGGAGGGGTGCGCTTGACAGGGAAATCGAACATCCATTCTGATGAGTTATCCACAGCCGAACCGGACGTGGGAGCGCATTGTCAGTGGCAGGCGTTAGCGTCAATGGCGTGAAGCGATCGACTCAAGCAAACCGGGTGGAACCCATGGCAGGCACCGACCGCGAGAAGGCTCTCGACGCCGCTCTCGCACAGATTGAACGGCAATTCGGCAAGGGTGCGGTCATGCGCCTCGGCGACAAGCCGAACGACCCCATCGAGGTCATCCCCACCGGGTCGACCGCGCTGGACATCGCCCTCGGCGTCGGCGGGCTGCCCCGCGGCCGCGTGATCGAGGTGTACGGCCCGGAGTCCTCCGGCAAGACGACCCTGACCCTGCACGCCGTGGCCAACGCACAGAAGGCCGGCGGCACCGTCGCCTTCGTGGACGCCGAGCACGCGCTCGACCCCGAGTACGCGAAGGCCCTCGGCGTCGACACCGACAACCTCATCCTGTCCCAGCCGGACACCGGCGAGCAGGCGCTGGAGATCGTGGACATGCTGGTCCGCTCCGGTGCCCTCGACCTGATCGTCATCGACTCCGTGGCCGCGCTCGTGCCGCGCGCGGAAATCGAGGGCGAGATGGGCGACTCGCACGTGGGTCTCCAGGCCCGACTGATGAGCCAGGCGCTCCGGAAGATCACCGGTGCACTCAACCAGTCCAAGACCACCGCGATCTTCATCAACCAGCTCCGCGAGAAGATCGGCGTGATGTTCGGCTCGCCGGAGACCACCACCGGTGGCCGCGCGCTGAAGTTCTACGCCTCCGTGCGCCTCGACATCCGCCGCATCGAGACCCTCAAGGACGGCACGGACGCGGTCGGCAACCGCACTCGCGTCAAGGTCGTCAAGAACAAGGTCGCGCCGCCGTTCAAGCAGGCCGAGTTCGACATCCTCTACGGCCAGGGCATCAGCCGTGAGGGCGGTCTGATCGACATGGGCGTGGAGCACGGCTTCGTGCGCAAGGCCGGCGCCTGGTACACGTACGAGGGCGACCAGCTCGGCCAGGGCAAGGAGAACGCCCGCAACTTCCTGAAGGACAACCCCGACCTCGCCAACGAGATCGAGCGGAAGATCAAGGAGAAGCTGGGCGTGGGCGTGCGCAAGGACGCCGCCGACGAGGCTGCCGCCGGTGCGCCTGCCGAGGCCGCTGCCGTGCCCGCCCCCGCGTCGAAGGCCAAGACGACGGCCAAGGCCGCCGTCGCCAAGAGCTGACCCGTGCGGGAGCAGGAAAGGGGCGGCGGGAACGGCGGCCGGGAGGGCCGTCGCGAAGGCGGCCGGGAAGGCCGCCAGGAACTGCCGCCCCAAAGCCCCGAGGAGCAGGCGCGGGCGATCTGCCTGCGCCTGCTCACCGGGATGCCTCGCACCCGGCGCCAGCTCGCGGACGCCCTGGACAAGCGGGGCATCCCCGAGGAGGTGTCGCAGGCGGTCCTCTCCCGGTTCGAGGAGGTCGGCCTGATCGACGACGCCGCCTTCGCCGGGGCCTGGGTCGAGTCCCGGCACCGCGGCCGGGGCCTGGCCCGTCGGGCGCTCGCCCAGGAGCTGCGCACCAAGGGGGTGCACGCCACCCTCGTCCAGGAGGCCCTGGAACAGCTGGACTCCGACCAGGAGGAGCAGACCGCCCGGGAACTCGTGGAGCGCAAGCTCCGCGCCACCCGGGGCCTGGAGCGTGACAAGCGGATCCGGCGGCTCGCCGGGATGCTCGCCCGCAAGGGGTACCCGGAGGGCATGGCCCTGCGGGTGGTCCGGCGTGCGCTGGAGGAAGAGGGCGACGCCGGCACGGACGCGGACGACCTGGGCCACCCGGGATTCTGACCTCCGCGGCCGGGCCCGGGGGTGGGGATAGCCCCCGGGCGAGACGGCGGGGCGCTCCACTGCCAAGAAGCAGGCCCGGCGGCAGAGTTGGCCGCATGATGCTGCGTTACGCCCTCCAGACCGTCCGGGACCGCAAGGCCGGCTTCCTCGGTTCCTTCGTCGCACTCCTGTGCGCGGCGGCCCTCATCACCGCCTGCGGCACGCTCCTGGAAACCGGACTCCGCGGAAAGATCGGCACCGAGCGCTACGCGGCCACGCCGGTCGTCGTCTCCGCGGACCAGAACGTCCACCAGAACACGGTCAAGGAGAAGAAGGGCAAGACCAAGACGAAGCACAAGGCCAAGCCCGTCTCCGAGCGAGCCTGGCTCCCCGCCTCCACCGTGGACACGGTCCGGTCCGTGCCGGGCGTCGAGCGGGCTGTTCCGGAGCTCAGTTTCCAGGCCGTCCCGCTGGTCAAGGCCCCCGGCGGCGCGAAGCCCTCGTACGGGCACGCCTGGACATCCGCCGCGCTCACCCCCTTCACGCTCACCGAGGGCCGCGCCCCCCAGGGTGGCGGCGAGGTCGTCGTCGACCGTGAACTGGCCGCCCGCGCGGGGCTGAAGACCGGCGCCCGGCTCACCGTGCAGGCCACCGGTGAGCCGAAGACGTACACCGTGAGCGGGATCGCGCAGACCGCCCGCGGCGACCTCGCGCGGCAGAACGCGCTGTTCTTCGGCGACGCCGAGGCACAGCGGCTGGCCGACCGCGACGGACAGGTCACCGCCATCGGGGTACTGCCGGCGCCCGGGGTCGCCGCCGGTGAGCTGGCCGGGCGCATCGAGCAGGCGCTCAAGGGCACCGGCGCGCAGGTCGGCTCCGGCGATGAACGCGGGCCCGTGGAGTTCCTCGACGCGGCCGGCGCACGCAGCAAACTGGTCTCCATGGGCGGGGCGATGGGCGGCACCTCGCTGCTCGTCGCGATCCTCGTGGTCGTCGGCACCTTCGCCCTCTCCGTCCAGCAGCGCTACCGCGAACTCGCCCTGTTGCGCGCCATCGCCGCCACGCCCAGGCAACTGCGCCGCATGATCGGCCGCGAGGCCCTGGTCGTGGGCCTGGCCGCCGGTGTCGCGGGGGCGCTCGCCGGGCTCCCGCTCGCCGCCTGGCTGCACGGCCGGTTCATCGAGAGCGGCGTCGTCCCCGCCAACCTGGAGCGCACCGCCGGGATCTTCCCGATGTTCGCCGCCGTCGGCGCGAGCCTGCTCGGAGCCTGGGCCGCGGCCCGGATCACCGGGCGGCGGATCGCCCGGATCCGCCCGGCCGAGGCGCTCGCCGAAGCCGCCGTCGAGCGGGGCCGGCCCGCGTGGATCCGGATCGCGGCCGGGGTGCTGCTGCTCGCCGGCGGTGTGGTCCTGGTCGTCGTGCTGAGTGCGCTGCGCACCGAGCCGGCGTCGACCCCGGTGACCTTCCTGGCGGTCGTGGTCCTCGCCGGGGCGGTCTCACTGCTCGGCCCGCTGCTGGTCCGGGGCGCGACCGCGCTGCTCGCCGGGCCGCTGCGGCTGGCCGGCCCGGGCGGGCACCTGGCCACCGCGAACCTGCGCGGCAACGCCACCCGGATGGCCTCCGCCGTCACCCCGCTCGCGCTGCTGATCGGCATGACCTGCACCGTCCTGTTCATCACGCCGACGCTGGGCAACGCCGCCCGGGCGCAGGCCCGCGACGGGGTCCGGGCCGGCTGGGTGCTGGCCGCGCAGGGTCCGGGTGTCACCGGCGAGGCCGCGGAGAGGATCCGCCGGACGCCGGGGGTCACGGCGGCCACCGAGATCGTGCACACGTCCGTACGGGTGGGACTGACGAAGTACGGCGCGCAGGGGGTCACCCCGGCCGGGCTGACCCGGACCTGGGACCCCGGTGTGACGAGCGGCAGCCTGGACGGATTCGGCGAGAAGAACGTGGCGGTGAGCGAACTGGCCGCCGATCAGCTGGGGCTGAAGCCGGGGAGCCCGCTGCAGCTGGCGCTGGGCGACGGGACCCCGGTCACCCTGACCGCCTCGGCCGTGTACGCCCGGGGGCTGGGCTTCGGGGACCTGACGCTGCCGCACGACCTGGTCGCGGCGCACGTGGACAACCCGCTGGCGAGCAGCGTCCTGGTGGCGGCCGAGCCGGGGACCGGGCGGGAGCAGCTGTCCGCGGCGGTCCGCGGGTTCCCGGGGGTCGGGGTGCTGTCCGCGCGGGACGCGGACGAGGTACGGGCGGAGCGCCGGCAGGCCGGCTCCGAGATCAACCTGCTGGCGATGGGGCTGGTGCTGGCCTTCACCGCGATCGCGGTGGTCAACACGCTGGCGATGTCCACGGCGGAGCGCTTCCGGGAGTTCGCGATGCTGAGGCTGGCGGGGGCGAAGCGACGCCAGGTGCTGCGGATGCTGCGCACGGAGGCGCTGGCGGTGCTGCTGATCGGGGCGGTGCTGGGGTCGGGGATCTCGCTGGCCGTACTGACCGCGTTCAGCGTGGGCATGACGGGAGCGGCCGCCCCGGCGGTGCTGCCGGTGGTGTACGTGGCGGTGCTGGGGGTGGCGGGGCTGCTGGCCCTGGCGGCCACCGCCCTGCCGGGCCGGGTCGCCCTGCGGGTCCCTCCGGTGGAGGTGGCGACGTCGAGGTAGCGGGCCGCCGCCCCCGCGGGCCCGGGGCCGCACCGCTTCGGCGATGCGGCCCCGGGCCCTGCGCTTACGTGGCCTGCGGCGCCGATCCCCTACCCGCCCGTCCACCTCCCCCAGACTTCGTCCGGGGGATTTCCACCAGGACGCTGCCCGGACCGGCCCTCAATCGCCGGACGGGCCGGACGGGCCGGACGGGCCGGAGGGCCCGTGGCTGCCCGGGCCTGGCTGGTCAGGGCAGTGGCCCAGGGTGCCCGGGCCTGCGTCGTCCAGCCCGGCCTGGGCGCCGTCCGGCCTCCGGCCCAGGCGACGCCGGACGGAGTTCGGCGCAGTGGCCCGAAGCCGGGGAGGCCGCCGGGGCCGGGCGGTGCGAGGGGTACGTCAAGTGGCGCGGCCCGCCGGGGCCGCGCCGTGCGAGGGGTACGTCAGGAGGTGACCGGCAGGCCCGCCGCCTTCCAGGCCTGGAAGCCGCCGGTCAGGTCCGTGGCGCGGTGCAGGCCCAGGGTGTGGAGGGAGGCCGCCGCGAGGGAGGAGGCGTAGCCCTCGTTGCAGATCACCACCACCGGGAGGTCGTGCGAGGTGGCCTCGGGAGCGCGGTGCGAGCCCTGGGGGTCGAGGCGCCACTCGAGCTCGTTGCGTTCGACCACCAGCGCACCCGGGATCAGGCCGTCGCGCTCGCGCAGTGCCTGGTAGCGGATGTCCACCAGCAGCGCCCCCTCGCGGGAAGCCGCGTACGCCTCCTGCGCATCGACGCGGCGGTAGCCGGACCGGACCTGCTCCAAGAGCTCGTCGATGCCGATCGGTGCGGCGCTCACTGCCAGTCCGCCGGGCGCTCGACCTGCTCCAGCGTGAGCACCTGGCCGGTGCGGCTGTAGCGGCGGATCAGGGGCAGCGGCGGGTAGTACGCGTGCACCGACACCGCGTGCTCCGCCGCCGACTCGTTGAGCACCTCGTGGACGTGGTGCTCGCCGAAGGCCCGACCCGTCCCCGCGCCCAGGCTGCGGCTGCGGTCCAGGTCAGGGGCGAGTTCCAGGCTCCGCCAGCCCTCCGAGGGGAGCCGGACCGCCAGGGAGTGCTCCCTGAGGCGGCCCCGGGCGGTGGCGAACGCGCCCTGCGACTCGGCGTGGTCGTGCCAGCCGGTGCCGGTGCCCGGCGGCCAGCCGATCACCCAGGCCTCGCTGCCGCCCGGCCCGTCGAGGCGGATCCAGGTACGGCCTTCGGGGTCGAGGGGGAGGGAGTCGATGACCGCCGGGTCGGCGGCGGTGCGCAGGGCGAAGTCGAGGAGTTCCGCGGCCGTCACAGCAGAGGCGTGCGCGGGGGCGTGCGGAGGTGAGAGGGGCGCAGTGGATGCACTGGGTGCAAGGGGCGCAGACATGGGGGCGTGACCGTCCTGGGGGTTCGCGAAAGTGCGCGCGGAGCGCGGGAGGGAAGGCGAATCAGCAGGAAGGGCGACACACGCAGCCCGCGTAGCGGAGCAGGTCCATATGGACCCTCCGCCACAGGCGTACGTCGTTGCCGGTCATGTCCGCGAGTGAAGCACGCGGACCGGAGACCGGTCAATCGATCACGGCTGGATGCGCGGTCGACGACTCCTCCAGCGGGGCGGGCGCCCCCCGCCGGACGGTGTCCGCCGCCTCGTACAGCTCCGCGGGCCGCACGCCCGCGAAGGTGGCCGCCAGATGCCCGTCCGGCCTGACCAGGAGCACGGTGTGCGCCGGAGCCCCCGGGTAGCCGTCCGCGACCAGCAGTTCGGTGCGGACCGGGAGGGCGCTCACGGCCGCCGCGAGCCGGGGCATCAGCCCGGCGCCCAGCCAGTGCCGCCGGTCCCAGACCCCGGTGCCCGGGGCGACCAGGACCACCAGCAGGCGGCCCCGGCCCAGCAGGTCGCGCAGCGGCACGGTTGCCCCGTCGGGCGCGGTGACGGGCACATTGGCCACCTGACCGCCCGGCTCCGTGTCGGTGGGCACCTCGCGCACGGCCACCGGCGGCGCGTACGTCGGCACCGCGCCCAGCGGCCCGCGCCCCAAGTGGCCGTCGGTCAGCAGCAGCTCGCCGGAGCGGGTGGCGCCGGGTAGGTACGTCCGCAGCCCGCCGCCCCCGCGCAGTACGGGCATCGCCTGGTCGGCGGCGCGCAGCCGGGCCGCGACCGCCGTGCGCCGTTCGCCCTCGTAGCTGTCGAGCAGGGCCTCGGAGGCGCCCTGGTGCCAGGCCAGGCTCAGCTTCCAGGCGAGGTTCTCGGCGTCCCGCAGCCCCTCGTCGACCCCCTGGGTGCCGAGCGCGCCCAGCAGGTGGGCGGCGTCCCCGGCGAGGAAGGCGCGACGGTCCCGCCAGCGTCGGGCGAGCCGGTGGTGCAGCGTGTGGACCCCGGTGTCGAGGAGGTCGTACGGGGGAGTGGTGCCCCCGCACCACACGGCAAGGGTGTCCCGGATCAGGGTGACGAGCGCATCGGGCGTGACCAGATCCCCGCGGCCCGGGAGCAGCCAGTCCAGCCGCCACACCCCGTCGGCCAGCGGCCGGGCGGTGGTCTCCTGCGGCGGGTCGCGGTACAGCAGCGCCTCGCCCGGCCAGGGGAGTTCGGTGCGCAGCGCGGCCACGGCGTGCCGTTCGACGGCGGTACGGCCCGGGAAGCGGACGCCGAGCAGCTTGCGCACGGTGGAGCGGGCCCCGTCGCAGCCGACGAGGTAACTCCCGCGCCACCACGTGGTCTCGGTGCCCCGGGTGTGGGCGGTGACCCCGCGGCCGTCCTGTTCGAGGGCGTCCAGTCTGCTGTCGGTGACCAGCTGGACCAGCGGATGTGCGGCCGCGGCGTCGCGCAGCCCGCGCGCGAGGGCGTGCTGCGGCAGGTGCAGGGGGGCCTGGCGGTCCTCGAAGGTGATGCGCCTGGCGTCGTCGGTGCGGCCGCGCCGCCGCATGGTGCGCCAGGCGGCGAAGAGCGCGCCCTCGTCGCTCAGCGTCGTACAGCCCAGCCGGTGGACCATGGCCGACGTGTCCTCGTGCAGGACGACCGTACGGGCAGGTCGGGGCAGGTCCTTGCCGGGTCCCTCGTCGAGCACGACGCTGGGCACGCCCGAGCCGGCCAGGGCCAGGGACAGGGACAGTCCGACGGGCCCCGCGCCGACGACGATCACCGGGTCCATGATGCGGCTCCCGATGTCCGGTATGTGATCACAGAACGTATGCAACCCACTGGAGGTGCCTGCGTCAAGTGACGCCGGTCCGGCCAACGCCGTGTGGTGCGGCGGATGAGTTCCGCCGCACCACAGGTGTCACGCCAGTGTACTGACCGGGTGTCAGGCCCCCGTCGTCGGGGAGCCGTGTCCGCCGGGGCTCGGGCCGGGGGTCAGGGGGCCTCGCCCACGCCGGCCGCCCCGCCCGCGTCGACCTCGGCCACGTCCCCGGCGACGACCGCGCCGGTGCCCTTCTTCGACTTCCGCAGCCGTCCTTCGATCCAGGAGGCGAAGGTGGTGAGCGTGAAGTTCACGATGATGTAGAGCACCGCGATCACGATGAGGGTCGGGATGGTGTTGCTGTAGTTCGCGGAGATCTGCCGGTTCATCGACAGCAGTTCGCCCAGGCCCAGCAGCGCGCCGCCGATCGCGGTGTCCTTGAGGATCACCACGAGCTGGCTGACCAGGGCCGGCAGCATGGCCGTCACGGCCTGGGGGACCAGGACGTACGTCATGATCTGGCTCTTGCGCATGCCGATCGCCTTGGCCGCGTCGGTCTGGCCGCGCGGCAGCGACTGGATGCCGGCGACGACGATCTCGGCGATGACCGCCGAGTTGTACAGGACGAGGCCGGTCACCACCGCGTACAGCGGACGCAGTTCGGAGCTGACGGCGCTGAAGCGCACGTACAGCGCGGAGCCGAACAGCATCAGCATCAGCACCGGGATGGCGCGGAAGAACTCGACCCAGGCGCCCACGGGGATCCGTACCCACCGGTGGTCCGAGAGCCGGCCCATACCGAGGACCGCTCCCAGCGGCAGGGCGATGACCATGGCGATGAGGCCGGCCCTCAGCGTCTCGCCGAGCCCCGGCAGCAGGAAGGTCGTCCAGACCTGGCTGTCGGTGACGAACGGGCTCCACTTGTCGGCATCGAGCTGGCCCTTGTCGGCCATGGTGCTCAGCACCCACCACATGACCAGCCCGAACACCACCACGAAGGCGGCCGTGTAGATCCAGTTGCGCGCCTTGGCCTTGGGGCCGGGGGTGTCGTACAGAACGGAGGTCATCGCTTCACCGCCACTCGCTTGGCCACCCAGCCCAGCAGCAGGCCGGTGGGCAGGGTCAGCAGGACGAAACCGAGGGCGAAGATCCCGAAGACCGCGAAGAGCGCGTCCGCCTCGTTCTCGATCATTTCCTTCATCAGCAGGGCCGCCTCGGCCACGCCGATGGCCGCCGCCACCGTGGTGTTCTTGGTGAGGGCGATCAGTACGTTCGTGAGCGGCGCGATGACCGCCCGGAAAGCCTGGGGGAGCACGATCAGGGTGAGCACCTGGAAGAAGCTCAGGCCCAGCGCGCGGGCGGCCTCGGCCTGGCCCACGGGCACCGTGTTGATGCCCGAGCGGATCGCCTCACAGACGAAGGTGCCGGTGTAGGCGATGAAGCCGAGGACTGCGAGCCGGAACCCGATCTCCTTGAACGTGCCGCCGCCGAGCGTGACGCCGAGGGTCTGGTTCAGACCCAGCGAGCAGCCGATGATGATGACGGTCAGCGGCGTGTTGCGCACGATGTTGACGTACGCGGTGCCGAAGGCCCGCATCAGCGGGACCGGACTGACCCGCATCCCGGCCAGCATCAGGCCCCAGATCAGGGACCCGACCGCCGAGTAGAGGGTGAGCTGAACCGTCACCCAGAAGGCTCCGAGCACGTCGTACTGCCCGGAAGTAAGAAAGTCGAACACGTTGCCCTGCGCTCTCCCCAGGATGGCCGGTGAGGTGCGCCGCCGCCCGAGGCAGGCAGGCGACGGCGCACCTCACCGATGAATCAGCTGCCTTCGGTGATCTGCGGGGCCGGGTCGGCCTTGTAGTTGGCGGGACCGAAGTTCTTGTCCACCGCCTTCTGCCAGGAGCCGTCCTCGACCATCTTCTTCAGCGCGGCGTTGACCTTGGTCTGCAGGTCCTTGTCGCCCTTCTTCAGGCCGATGCCGTAGGGCTCGTCGCTCAGCTTCAGGCCGGCCAGCTTGAACTTGCCCTTGTTCTTCTCCTGCGCGGCGAAGCCGGCGAGGATCGAGCCGTCCGTGGTCACCGCGTCCACGGCCTTGTTCTCCAGGCCGGTCAGGCACTCGGAGTAGCCCGGGTACTCCTGCAGGTCGGCGTCGGGCGCCAGCTTGGTCTTGACGTTCTGCGCCGAGGTGGAACCGGTGACCGAGCAGAGCTTCTTCTTGTTGAGGTCCTCGGCCTTGGTGATCGAGGTGTCGTCGGCGCGGACCAGCAGGTCCTGGTGGGCCAGGAAGTACGGGCCGGCGAAGTCGACCTTCTGCTTGCGCTTGTCGTTGATCGTGTAGGTCGCGACGACCAGCTTCACGTCGCCGTTCGAGATCAGGTTCTCGCGCTCGGCGCTGACGGCCTGCTTGAACTCGATCTGGTCGGGCTGGTAGCCGAGCTCCTTGGCCACGTACGTCGCCACGTCGACGTCGAAGCCCGAGAACTTGCCGTCGGGGGTCTTGAGGCCCAGACCCGGCTGGTCGAACTTGATGCCGATGACGATCTTGTCCTTGCCGCCGCCGGCGGAGGAGCCGGTGTCACCGGCCTTGTTGCTGCCACCGCCGCAGGCGGTCGCGGTCAGGGCGAGGACAGCGGCCACGGCTGCGGCCGCGCCGGCCTTGAAAACCTTCATGGTGAACTTCCCTCGGATGAGACGTTGTTGGACGACGAGCGACACGTGTGCTCTGAGCCGCCAGGGGATCACTACCAGACAAGACCGTCAGTGGTGCAGGATCTTCGAAAGGAAGTCCTTCGCGCGGTCGCTGCGCGGGTTGCTGAAGAACTGCTCGGGCGCGGCCTCTTCGACGATTTTTCCGTCGGCCATGAAGACGACCCGATTGGCCGCAGACCGGGCGAAGCCCATCTCGTGCGTGACGACCACCATCGTCATGCCCTCCCGGGCGAGCTGCTGCATGACCTCCAGCACCTCGTTGATCATCTCCGGGTCGAGCGCCGAGGTCGGCTCGTCGAACAGCATCACCTTCGGGTCCATCGCCAGCGCGCGGGCGATCGCCACACGCTGCTGCTGGCCGCCGGAGAGCTGCGCCGGGTACTTGTCGGCCTGCGAGCCGACGCCCACCCGGTCCAGCAGGGACTTCGCCTTCTCGAGTGCGGCTGCCTGGTCCGTCTTGCGGACCTTGAGCTGACCCAGCATCACGTTCTGCAGAACCGTCTTGTGCGCGAACAGGTTGAAGGACTGGAAGACCATGCCCACATCGGCACGCAGCCGGGCCAGTTCCCGTCCCTCCGAGGGCAGTTCCCTGCCGTCGACCGTGATGGTGCCCGAGTCGATCGTCTCCAGGCGGTTGATGGTCCGGCACAGCGTGGACTTGCCTGATCCCGAGGGACCGATCACCACGACGACCTCACCGCGGGCAATGCTCAGATCGATGTCCTGAAGCACGTGCAGCGCGCCGAAGTGCTTGTTGACGTTGCTCAGTACGACCAGGTCGTCCGCGGCCCCGGCCGCATCCTGCACGTCCTTGGTCACTGATACTCCGCTCATCGGCTTCTTGCTCCGTCCTCCTCGGTTGGGAGGACAGTAGTGACGCGGCGCGCACACCGTCATCACATCTGAGGGAGAATTGAGCATAACGATACGGCCTCGCCCCGATACGCTCCGTACGCACCGCGGTGGCCGGGGCCAGACTGCTCGTACCGGGTGCATAACGGAAGGCGCGCCGGACCGGAAGCCCCTTGACGTGGGCCTCCGTATCGGCGTGGATGCAGGGTGGCCCTGACCGCGGGCCCTTGATCAGGAAAGGGGGACGCAATGAGACTGCTGCTCGTCGAGGACGACGACCACGTCGCCGCCGCCCTGTCCGCGATCCTCGCCCGGCACGGCTTCCAGGTGAC
This sequence comes from Streptomyces sp. NPDC050448, assembly GCF_040655295.1. Lineage (NCBI taxonomy): Bacteria > Bacillati > Actinomycetota > Actinomycetes > Kitasatosporales > Streptomycetaceae > Streptomyces > Streptomyces sp. NPDC050448. The sequence goes on from NZ_JBFAJR010000020.1 coordinate 43,308, forward strand.
CCACGCCCGCAGCGGCGAGGAGGCTCTGCAGGCCCTGCTGCCCGCAGGAGCGCCGCCCTACGTCACTCCCTACGGGGTCATTCTGCTCGACCTCGGCCTGCCCGACCAGGACGGCTACGAGGTGTGCGGCAAGATCCGCAAGCGCACCTCGACCCCCGTCATCATGGTGACCGCGCGCGCCGACGTCCGCTCCCGCATCCACGGCCTCAACATGGGCGCCGACGACTACGTCGTCAAGCCCTACGACACCGGTGAACTCCTCGCACGCATCCACGCCGTCGCCCGGCGCACCGGTGCCTCCGAGGAAGCGGCCGCCACCGGGACGGGCGCCCCCGACGTGGTCCGGCTCGGCCCGGTCAGCATCGAACTGCCCACCCGCCGGGTCAGCGTGGACGGCGCCGACGTACCGCTCACCCGCAAGGAGTTCGACCTGCTGGCCCTGCTCGCGCAGCGCCCCGGGGTCGTCTTCCGCCGCGAGCAGATCATCAGCGAGGTGTGGCGCACCAGCTGGGAGGGGACCGGGCGGACCCTCGAGGTCCACGTCGCCTCGCTGCGCTCCAAGCTGCGCATGCCCGCCCTCATCGAGACCGTCCGCGGGGTGGGCTACCGGCTCGTCACCCCGGCCGCCTCCTAGGGCCCCCACCGTGCGCGCCCGGCTGCTCCCGCTGCTCGTCGTCCTGATGGCGGGCGTGCTGCTCGCCCTCGGCTTCCCGCTCGCCGTGAGCCTGGCCGCCGGGCAGCAGCAGCGCGTGGTCGTGGACCGGATCGACGACAGCGCCCGCTTCGCCGCCCTCGCCCAGTTCGTCATCGACGCCGAGGGCTCCGGATCCACCGGCGCCGCCGACCGGCGCGACACCCTCCAGCTCGAACTCGCCCGCTACCAGGAGCTGTACGGCATCCGGGTGGGCATCTTCTACCGCGACGACAACGCCATGGTCCGCGCCCCCGGCTGGTGGCAGCTCCCGGAGCAGGGCGAGGGCCGCCGGGCCTTCGAGGAGGCCCTCGCCGGGCGGCGCAGCCACGACCCCGCCCAGGTGTGGCCCTGGCAGACCCACGGCAAACTCCTCGTCGCCTCCCCGGTCGTCCTCGACGGCGACGTCGTCGCGGTCGTCGTCACCGAGTCGCCCACCGACCAGATGCGGGCCCGGATCCTCAACGGCTGGCTGCTGATCGTCGCCGGCCTCGCCGCCGCCATGCTCGTGGCCTTCGGCGCCGCCCTGCGGCTCACCAGCTGGGTGCTCAAGCCCGTCCGGACCCTGGACGCGGCCGCCCACGGCATCGCCACCGGACGGATGAACTCCCGCGTCGCGGCCTCCGGCGGGCCGCCGGAACTCAGACGGCTGGCCCGCTCGTTCAACGAGATGGCCGACAACGTGGAAGAGGTCCTGGAGCAGCAGCGGGCGTTCGTCGCCGACGCCTCCCACCAGCTGCGCAACCCGCTCGCGGCGCTGCTCCTGCGGATCGAGCTGCTCGCCCTCGAGCTGCCCGAGGGCAACGAGGAGATCGCCTCCGTGCGGACCGAGGGCAAGCGGCTGGCCCAGGTCCTGGACGACCTGCTGGACCTGGCGCTGGCCGAGCACACCTCCGCCGAGCTCAGCCTGACCGACATCGGGGCGCTGACCGCCGAACGGGTGGCGGCCTGGCGTCCGTACGCAGAGGAGAAGGGCGTACGGCTCACCGAGACGGGCCGGACCGCCGTCACGGGATGGGCCGACCCCATCGCGCTCTCCAGCGCGCTCGACGCCGTCATCGACAACGCCCTCAAGTTCACGCCCGAGGGAGAAGAGGTCGAGGTGGCGGTCGCCGCGGCCGGGTCCTTCGTGCACGTCGTCGTCGCCGACCGCGGCCCCGGCCTGACCGACGAGGAGCTGCTCCGCGTCGGCGACCGGTTCTGGCGCAGCGGCCGCCACCAGAACATCAAGGGCTCCGGGCTCGGCCTGTCGATCTCCCGGGCCCTGCTCGCCGCGGGCGGCGGGTCCCTCGCGTACGAGACGAACCCGCCGCACGGGCTGCGGGTGACGGTGGCCGTCCCGCGCAACGATCCGCACACGCCCTGACCGCTGCCGCTGCCGGGTCGTGCCGGGTCGTGCCGGGGCGGCCCGGGTCAGGCCGATCCGGTCCACGGGAGGGTGGTCCCGGCAGGGGCGGAGGCCGCGTACAGCTCGTCCACGGCCCGGACCTCGAAGGCGGCCGCCCGCTCCCGGCCGGCGCGGGTGACGGCCGGGAGGTGGAGGGCCGTGCCGCAGGTGCCGCCGAGGAAGCGGCGGGTGCCGTCCGGGAGCAGGCGGTACAGCTCGTAGTGGCGGACCGGCCCGGCTGCCCGGCGCCAGGACAGCCGCACGGAGGCCTTGCCGTCCTGCTGGGCCGAGGCGTCCACGGTCAGCGCACTCGGAGACGCCGGGCGCCGCCGCGCGGTGTCGTCGCGTACCGACAGGGCGCCGAGCCGCCAGGACACCGCTCTGTTCCCGCGGGCCGTGATCCGTACGGCCAGCCCGTACGCGGTCCTGCCCGCCAGGGACGAGAGCCCGACCCGGGAGGTGTGCCAGCCGCCCCGGCCGGAGCCCTCGGTCTGCGGCTTCAGCCAGGTGTACGGGACGGGCTCGCCGGGGGCGGCCGGCTCGCGCGTGGCCACGCCCACCTCGAGCGTGAGCGCGCCCGCCTCGGTGGCGTGCACCAGCTCCAGGACGGCGGACCCGGTCACGGGCAGCCGGGTCGCGTGCAGCCCGACGGTGGCCGGGGCGGTGAGTCTGCCCGCCACCAGGAGGCTGGAGCCGCCGCGCCAGGCCCTCGCGAAGTCCAGCGTGACGGACGGGCGCGGCCCGGCGCTCTGCACGGCCCAGCGGCGGCCCGGGAGCCGGTCCTGGAGCCCGAGGTGGTTCCAGGGGGTGCCGGAGGTGACCTTGCCGTCCTCGTACCAGCGCTCCCCGTGTCCGGTGTTGAAGGCGCAGGCGAAGGGGAGGGCGGTGACAGTGGACCGGTCCGCGACGGCGGTGGCGGGCGCCCGCCAGGTCCCCTCGGGCGCGGGGTGGGCCGGGTCCAGGGACTCGCCCGTCCAGAACCGGTCGTCGGCGTGGTGGAAGGCGCCGGGGGAGCGGTCGGTGAGGTGGCTCAGGGTCCACTCGGGCCGGTAGAAGCCGATGCTGACGACGTGGTCGCGGTCGCGCGGGATGATCGCATCCCAGTGGACGGTGGAATTCCAGCCGTCCGACTCCATGTCGAGCGCCGCCCACAGTTCGTGGCGGGAACGGCCCAGCCGGCCGGCGAGCGCGCCGGATGCGGCCAGGGTCTGCGCCGTCCAGCGGAAGTCGACGAACATCGTGTCCGCGACCCGGCCCGCCCGGTCTTCGAAGAACTCCTGGTTGAGCTGGTTGAGCGCGCCCTGCCAGCCGACCCGGCCGGTGCTGTTCAGGGCGTCGTACCAGGTGATCCGCAGGCCGTACGGGGCGCCGGCCGCCCGCAGGGCGCCCAGGAACTCCCGCATCCGGGCGGCGAGCGAGCTGTCCCCGCCGTCGGTCTCGGCATTCACGAACCAGCCGTCGAACCCGTACGTCCGCGCCACTTGGACGAGCTTCTCGGCGATCGGGAACCGGCCGAGGGCGTCCTGCTGGACGAGGTCCCGGGTCCACCGGAGGTCGCCGCCGTACACGACGGGCGGCAGGAAGACGTTGCCCAGCACCGGGACGCCGTTGCGGTGGGCCGCGTCGACCACGGGCGCGTTCGGGGCGAGCACGATGCCCTCGCCGGAGGAGCCGCCCCAGAACACGAGTTCGTCGAGGTACGCCCAGTGCGTGAGCGCGTAGTAGTCGGCGGTCGCGGAGCCCTGGGAGGGGTTCCGGGAGGTGGGCCCGAAGGAGACGAGCGAGGAGATCCGGGCCTGGCCGCCGCGGGCGCCCGCGTTCGGCGGGACCGGGGTGAAGCGGGGCGCGAGCGGCACGGTCGCGGTGTTGTACGCGAGGTCCGGATCGGACTCGGGGGTCCACTGGCGGAGCGAGCGCCAGGTGATGCCCGGGCCGGGGGAGCCCTGGGGGAGCGAGTCGGGGAACCAGTAGGAGGCGTACGGGGCCAGCTCGGCCGGGGGCGGGGTGGCGTCGGCCTGCGTGCCCCGGGTGGCGTGAACGCCCGGGGCCGGGGCGGCCTGTGCGGCCTGCGCCCGGGTGGCCGCGCCGGCCGCGCCGAGCAGCGCGGTGGCCCCTGCCCCGGCCCCGGCGGCGAGCACCCCGCGCCGGGTCGCAGACGCCGTAGGCGCCGGCGGTGTCGGAGGTGCCGGAGGTGCCGGAGGCGCCGTACGGAGGGAACGGGCGGTGCGAGGGTCGGCGCCGTTGCCGGTCTCGGACATGCGGGGCTCCTCGGTGACGGGGTGACGCGTGACGGGGCGACGCGGCGGCAGGGTGACGAGGTGACGGGGGTGACGCGTGACGCGTGGGGTGGCGGTCGGTCAGGTGACGTCGCGGACGCGCACCACCTCGGTGATGCCGCGCGCGGACAGATGGGCGGGGTCCTCGGCGAGCTCCGCCAGGACCACCGCGGGGCGGACTCCCTCGGCCGCCAGCGCGGCCCAGGCCTCGAAGTAGGCCCCGCCCGGAGCGCACACCGAGCGCCTCGGCGCGGCCTCCGCCCCGCCGACGTCCACCGCCAGCGCGGTCGACCGGACGGCCGGGCGGTGCTCCCGGCCCCGCCACTCCCCGGCGATCCGGGCGACGGCCGCGCCGGCCGGCTTGGTCCTGCGGTCGTTGGTGAGCAGGCCGAGCCCGTACTCCAGTTCCGGGAAGTCCGCGAGCTCCCGGGACACGTCGTGCGAGCACCACCAGGTCACGCCCCACAGGCCCGGGCAGTCCAGGACGTTCGCCACGGTCGCCTCGGTGAAGGAAGCCGCGTGCTCCGGCGGGATCAGCGGGGCGGGCGCCCCGACCTCCTGGAGCCACACCGGCCGGTCCGGATCGCGCGCCCAGGCCTTCGACAGCTCGACCAGGTACGCGGCGTGGTGTTCGGTCGCCGTCCCGGTCCGCCCGTGGCGCTGCGCGGTGCCGTTGAACACCCAGGAGTGCACGGCCGTGGCCGCTCCCAGCCGGGCTGCCTGCGCCACCGTGAAGGGGTGCCCGTCCTGGTACCAGGCGGCGTCGTACTCGGCGTGCACGTGGAACCGGCCCGGGGCGCCCTTCTCGCAGGCCGCGAGCATCCGCTCCAGCCAGCGGCCCGCCTGCTCACGGGTGATCCGGTCCGGGTCCGGATGCGGGGCGTCGGCGAACTGGTTGATCTCGTTGCCGACGGTCATGCCGAGGAAGTTGGGCCGGTCGGCGAGGGCGGCGGCCAGCGTGCGCAGGTACTCCTCCTGCCCGGCGACGACGTCCGGGTCGGTGAAGATGTTCCGGCGGTGCCAGGTCCCGGTCCACGCGGGCAGGAAGTCGAAACTCGACAAGTGGCCTTGCAGGCCGTCCACGTTGACGTCGAGCCCGCGCTCGGCGGCCGCGTCGGCGAGCGAGACGAGCTCCTCGACGGCGCGCGGCCGGATGAGCGTCCGGTTCGGCTGGAACACCGGCCACAGCGGGAAGACCCGGATGTGGTCCAGCCCGAGCGCGGCGACCGAGTCGAGGTCGGCCCTGATCTCGTCGAGGTCGAAGTCGAGCCAGTGGTGGAACCAGCCCCGGGCCGGCGTGTAGTTGGCGCCGAAACGGAGGGTGCGGGCCGGGGCTCGGGCGGGGGTGCGGGCGGGCGGGGGAACGGCGGTGCCGTCGCGCATGAATGGTCCTGGAGTTCAGGGGAATTCGCCGGACACCCCATAAGCTGCCGGGCTCCACGGGAGAAAGTCAACAGGGCCTTCGGCTCCGGGCGGAGTGGTGGACTTATGCGCTTCAGCGCTGTTGACAGCAGGGTTGTCGGCGTCTGAAGCTGGGTGAGCTAATGCGGTTTAGTTCTTTTCGGCCACTGGCGTTCCCGAAGGAAGTGCGGGGAAATCACCGGCCTCCCCGCCTTCACCCTGATCCCGCTGCACCTCCAACAGGCGTGCGGGCTCCGGCCGTCGTCGGGAGTCGTGCCGGGCACGTACTGGATGCTGGTCAAGGCGGCCTGCCAGGGCAGGATCGCGTACGGTCCCGCCATTGCCGTCCGCGTACGCGGCGTACTTGACGCACCCGAGGGATGAAGAGGCAGGCCATGGCCCGCAGACCCACCATCAAGGACATCGCCCGCCGGGCCGGGGTGTCCGAGAGCGCCGTCTCCTTCGCGCTCAACGACCGGCCCGGCGTGTCCCAGGACACCCGCGCCCGGATCCGCCGGGTCGCCGAGGAACTCGGCTGGCAGCCCAACAGCGCCGCCCGCGCCCTGTCCGGCGAACGCTCCGGCGCGGTCGGACTGGTGCTCGCCCGGCCTGCGCAGACCCTCGGCGTCGAGTCCTTCTTCCTCCAACTGGTCTCCGGCATCCAGGAGGTGCTGTCCGCGGGCCGGGTCGCCCTGCTCTTCCAGGTCGTGGACGGCATCGACGCCGAATGCGCCGTCTACCGCCGCTGGTGGGCCGAGCGGCGCGTGGACGGGGTCCTCGTCGTCGACCCGCGCACGGACGACCCGCGCCCGGAGCTCCTCGCGCAGCTCGGCCTCCCGGCCGTCATGATCGGCGCAGCGGGCGGGACCGGCCCCCTGTCCTCGGTCTGGGCCGACGACGCCCGGGCCATGGCCCAGGTCCTGGACCACCTGTACGGGCTGGGCCACCGCCGGATCACCCACATCGCCGGGCTGCCCGGCCTCGCCCACACCGCCCGCCGGATGGCCTCGCTGCGCACCGAGGCCGCAGCGCGCGGGCTCGGCCCGGAGCACGTGCGCTCGGTGGTCACCGACTACTCCGACGCCGAGGGGGCGGCCGCGACCCGCCGGGTCCTCGCCGAGCCCGAACCGCCGACCGCGCTCGTCTACGACAACGACGTGATGGCGGTGGCCGGCATCGCCGTCGCCGCCGAGCTGGGCATCGCGGTCCCCGGCCGGATCTCCATGGTGGCCTGGGACGACTCCGCGCTGTGCCGGGTCACGCACCCCCGGCTCACCGCCCTCGTACGCGACACCGCGGGCTTCGGCCGGCTCGCCGCCGAGGAGCTCCTCGCCGTCCTCGCCGGGAGTCCGCCCCGGGCCCGCGAGAGCGAGCAGCCCCGGCTGGAGCCCCGGGAGAGTACGGCCCCGCCGCCGACCGCATACTGAACCCGACCCCTTCCTGGAGCCGCTGCCGTGACGAGTCCCCACCCCGCCTTCCCCGCACCGCGGGCCACCTCCGCGGCCGCCGGCCTGACGGTCGCGATCGACATCGGCGGTACGAAGATCGCCGGCGCCCTGGTGCACCCCGACGGCACGATGACGGCCACCACCCGCCGCCCGACCCCGCCCGGCGCGGACGGCGACGCGGTCTTCGCCGCCGTCGCCGAGGTCGTCGCCGACCTCGCGGGCTCCCCGCTCTGGCCGTCGGCGGTCCGCTGCGGCATCGGCAGCGCGGGCCCCGTGGACGCCTCCCGCGGCACGGTGAGCCCGGTCAACATCGGGGCGTGGCGGGAGTTCCCGATCCAGGCCCGGGTCGAGGCCGAACTGGCACGGCACGGCACGGCGCTCCCCACCGTGCTCGCCGGCGACGGCGTGGCGATGACCGCGGCCGAACACTGGCTGGGCGCGGCCCGGGGGCACGCGAACGCCCTGTGCATGGTGGTCTCCACCGGGGTGGGCGGCGGGCTGATCCTGAACAACCAGCTCCACCCGGGCCGCACGGGTAACGCGGGCCACATCGGCCACATCAGCGTGGCCTTCGACGGTGAGCCGTGCGTCTGCGGGGGCCACGGCTGCGTGGAGTCCATCGCCTCGGGCACCGCCATCGCCCGGTGGGCCCTGGCCCAGGGCTGGACCCCGGCGAGCCCGGACGGGGATGCCACTGCGGCGGGCGTGGCCGTGGCCGCCGAGGCCGGGGATCCCGTCGCCGTGGCCGCCTTCGACCGCGCGGGCCGCGCCCTGGCCGCCGCCATCGCCGCCACCGCGACCCTTGTCGAAACGGACATCGCGGTCATCGGCGGGGGCGTCGCCACCTCGGGCGACACCCTCTTCGCGCCGATCCGGGCCCACCTCGCCGACTACGCCGCGCTCTCGTTCGTGAAGGGCCTCCGGGTGGTTCCGGCGGCCCTGGGCACCCACGCGGGACTGATCGGCGCGGCCGCGGCGGCGTTGATGCTGCTGCCCGGCGCCTGACCGTTTCTGCGCCTGACCGTCCCTACGGCTTGACCGACCGGTAGTACCGCCGGGCGCCCTCGTGCAGGTCCAGCGGGTCGGTGTAGATCGCCGTGCGCAGGTCCACCAGTTGCGCCGCGTGCACCTCGTGCCCGATCCCGTCACGGCTGAGGATCACCGTCCGCGTGAACTGCTCGGTCAGCTCCGGGTCCGTCCCCTCCGTGGTGACCAGCAGGTTCGGCACGGCCAGGGTCGCCACCGCCGACGTGTTCCTGGCCCGCGTGTAGGCGTCCTGGGGCATCACCGCCGCCCGGTAGTACCGCGCCGGGCTCCCGCTCGCCTGGAGCGACTCCACCAGGTCGCCGAGCTGCACGAGCCGGATCTCGAACCGCTCCGACAGTTCCCGCACCGCGTTCGTCGGCAGGCCGCCGGACCAGAAGAACGCGTCGATCCGGCCGGCCTCCAGCTCCGCCGGCATGGCGTCGATGCCGATGGGCACCGGGGTGATGTCCCGCGCCGGGTCCAGCTTGGCCGCCGCCAGCAGCCGCTCCGAGATCAGCCGCACCCCGGATCCCGGCTGGCCGACCGCGACCCGCTTGCCCTTCAGGTCACGCGCCGACTGGACCGTCGACCCGGCCGGCACCACCAGCTGGACGTAGTCGTCGTACAGCCGCGCGACGCCGCGCAGCCGGTCCGCGCCCGGCTTTCCGTCGGCCCGGTACTTGGAGACCGCGTCGGCCGTCGCGATGGTGAAATCGGCCTTCCCGGCGGCCAGCCGCTGGAGGTTCTCCTGCGAGCCCTGGCTGGTCTCCAGCCGCACCTTCACGCCGGGCATGTCCCGGGCGAGCGCCTGCTCCAGCAGCTGGCCGTAGCGGTGGTAGACGCCCGTACGGACACCCGTGCTGAAGGTCAGCCCGCCCTTGAGCTCCGGCTGCCCGAAGGGCCTCAGCCACCACGCGAGCAGTCCGAGCACCCCGAGTACGGCCACCAGCCCCCACAGGGCGGTGCGCCTGCGGATGCGGGGCGGTACGTGAGCCATGGCCGCGATCCTGCCACCGACCCGCCGCCCTGTCACGGGCCGCCCGGCCCGGGCCCCCGGATCCGACCCTGCGACCCCGTGGATCTGCCCCCGGATCCCCCAGCGGATCCGACGCCCGAGCCCACGCCCGAATCGCCCCCCGGCGCAAACCTGGTCCGCAGCCGCTCCAGCAGCCTGCGCGCCGCCGGCCCCGCCGGGCCGTCCGCAGCCAGGCCAGGGCGACCCGCCCGCTCAGCGCGGGCTCTGCTGTCCGCTGCCGACGACCTCGACCGGGCCCTCGGCAGCGGAACCCCCGTACACGGGCCGCGCAGGACCTGCTGCCCGTCCTCTTCGGCCGCCGCCTGCCCGCGGGCCGGCTGCACGGGGGGCCGGAGGGCTTCCGGGTACCGCCTACCCTTGTTGCATGACCAGCAGCAGCGACCGGAGCACGGCAGTGGACGTCAAGGGAACATACGAGGTGCGCACCTACGGGTGCCAGATGAACGTGCACGACTCCGAGCGACTGTCCGGTCTGCTGGAGGACGCGGGCTACACGCGGGCGCCCGAGGGCTGCGACGGTGACGCCGACGTCGTGGTGTTCAACACCTGCGCCGTCCGCGAGAACGCCGACAACAAGCTGTACGGCAACCTCGGCCGGCTCGCCCCGATGAAGACCAAGCGCCCCGGCATGCAGATCGCCGTCGGTGGCTGCCTCGCGCAGAAGGACCGCGACACGATCGTCAAGCGGGCCCCCTGGGTGGACGTCGTCTTCGGCACCCACAACATCGGCAAGCTGCCCGTCCTGCTGGAGCGCGCCCGCATCCAGGAGGAGGCGCAGGTCGAGATCGCCGAGTCGCTGGAGGCGTTCCCGTCCACGCTGCCGACCCGCCGCGAGTCCGCGTACGCCGCCTGGGTCTCGATCTCGGTCGGCTGCAACAACACCTGCACGTTCTGCATCGTCCCGGCGCTGCGCGGCAAGGAGGAGGACCGCCGGCCCGGCGACATCCTCGCCGAGGTGGAGGCCCTGGTCGCCGAGGGCGTCTCCGAGATCACCCTGCTCGGGCAGAACGTCAACGCCTACGGCTCCGATCTGGGCGACCGCGAGGCCTTCTCGAAGCTGCTGCGCGCCTGCGGCCAGATCGAGGGCCTGGAGCGGGTCCGGTTCACCTCTCCGCACCCGCGGGACTTCACGGACGACGTGATCGCGGCGATGGCCGAGACGCCGAACGTGATGCCGCAGCTGCACATGCCGCTGCAGTCCGGCTCGGACGGCATCCTGCGCGCGATGCGCCGCTCGTACCGCCAGGAGCGCTTCCTCGGCATCATCGAGAAGGTCCGCGCCGCCATCCCGCACGCCGCGATCTCCACCGACATCATCGTGGGCTTCCCCGGTGAGACGGAGGAGGACTTCCAGCAGACGATGCACACGGTGCGCGAGGCGCGCTTCGCCAACGCGTTCACCTTCCAGTACTCCAAGCGCCCCGGGACCCCGGCGGCCGACATGGAGGGGCAGATCCCGAAGGAGGTCGTCCAGGAGCGCTACATGCGGCTGGTCGCCCTCCAGGAGGAGATCTCCTGGGAGGAGAACAAGAAGCAGGTCGGCCGCACGCTGGACGTCATGGTCGCGGAGGGCGAGGGCCGCAAGGACGGCACGACCCACCGCCTGTCCGGCCGTGCCCCCGACAACCGCCTGGTGCACTTCACGAAGCCGGAGGCGGAGGTCCGTCCCGGTGACGTGGTGACGGTGGAGATCACATACGCGGCCCCGCACCACCTCCTGGCCGAGGGCCCGACCGAGTCGGTACGCCGTACCCGCGCGGGCGACGCCTGGGAGAAGCGCAACGCGGCCCCGGCGCAGCCCCAGGGCGTCATGCTCGGCATTCCGACGCTGGGCGTCCCGGCCCCCCTGCCGGCGGCCACCTCGGGCTGCGCCCTGCCCGCCTCTTCCTGACGCTCCGCTCGCACAGCTCGGCGGCGCCGGGCGCTCCCGGCCCCTTCGGCGTGTGCAGCCGGGGGGGCTGGGGGGCTGGGCGGGCAGCCCCGGGGAACGGTGGAAGGGCGGGCAGGGGCAGCCCCGCAGGGCCCGGGCACGTCCGCTCGCCACGTCCGCGGCACGCCCGCGCCACGTCCGGTCCCCGCCGCGCGGAATCTGCGCCGGAACCGGGGCCCGGCAGAGCCAGCGGCCCCGGGCCGGAGCCCCTGGAGCGGAGGGGCCCGCCGAGGCCCCGTTCCGCCCCGCGACGGCTAGGCTGCGGATCATGCTCGTTGCCGCCGCCGTCTGCCCCGCCCCGCCGCTCCTCGTGCCCGAGGTCGCCGCGGGGGCCGCCGCCGAACTCGGCGACGCCCGTACCGCCTGCTCCGACGCGCTCGCGGTGCTCGCCGCCTCCCGCCCCGATCTGCTGGTCGTCATCGGCGCCGCCGACGAGGACCACCGCGGCCCCTACCCGCAGGGCGCCCGCGGCAGCTTCCGCGGATTCGGCGTCGAGGCCGACGTACAGCTCGGGTCCGGGGACGAAGGCCCCCGGCTCCTCCCGCCGTCCCTCGCCGTCGGCGCCTGGCTCCTCGGCCGGGCCGGCTGGGGCGCCGCGCCCGTGGAGGGCCTCGGCGTCGGGGAACCGCTCGGGACCGCGCAGTGCCTCGAGGCCGGCCGGGGGCTCGCCGTGCGCGAAGAGCGCGTCGCGCTCCTCGTTATGGGCGACGGCAGCGCCTGCCGCACCCTGAAGGCCCCCGGGTACCTCGACGACCGCGCCGCCGCCTTCGACGCCGCCGCGGCCCGCGCCCTCGCCGCCGCCGACGTGGCCGCGCTCGCCGCCCTCGACGCCGAGCTCGCGTACGAGCTCAAGGCCGCCGGCCGGGCCCCCTGGCAGGTGCTGGCCGGCGCCGCGGAGGGCGCGGGCCTCGACGGGCGGCTGCTGTACGAGGACGCCCCGTACGGGGTCGGCTACTTCGTCGCCGCCTGGTCTTAGCGGGCCCGGGCAACCCGGGCAAGAGGAAGGGCGCGCGTTCCGCGGAACGCGCGCCCTTCCTTCCGGGACCCCGTCAGGAAGCCGTCGGCGGCGTCGGCCCGCCGGGGGCGTCCTTGTGCGCGATCTTGCCCAGGGCGTCCTTCGCCTTGCTCGTGCCGGTCTCGATGTGGCCGTGGTACTTGCCCTTGGTCTTGGAGTCCACGGCCTGGGCGATCTTGTCGAGGTTCTGGCCGATCTTGCCCTCGTGCTGCTGCGCGAGGTCGCCGACCTTGTCCTTCGCCGGAGCGAGCTTGGCCTTCAGATTCTCCAGCAGGCCCATGGGTCACCTTCCAGTGGCTGTAGCTACGTACGGGCGCTCTCGCCGGCCTCGCTGTCCGCGGCGGCCTCCGCCGACTGCTGCTTCGGAATGTCCACGGCTTCCGCCGCAGGAGCCTCCGTGGTCGCCGACTCGGCCCCGGTCTCGCCGACCGCAGCCTCGGACTCCGTCGTCACGTCCTCGGACGCGACCTCCGCGGTCGCATCTTCGCCCTTACGACGAAAAAACCGATCAAAAACGCCCATGTCTACTCCCATAACGTTACTCGTGCGGGTGAAGTTCCGCCTCGTTCGGCCCGGCCTCCGCCGGTCGTACGCCGGGCGGAACCTCGCCAGGGCAACGACTCCGCCACCACCCCGTCACGTAACTCGATCGGGTGCATGCCGCAGGGTTTGCGAGACTGGGGCGGTGAGGAATGCAGCTCCCGCCCCGCGGGTCATCGCCGTCGTCGGTCCCACCGCGGCCGGAAAGTCCGATCTGGGCGTAGCCCTGGCCCAGTATTTCGACGGCGAAGTCGTCAACGCCGACTCCATGCAGCTGTACCGGGGGATGGACATCGGCACCGCCAAGCTGACGACCGAGGAGCGCGGCGGCGTCCCGCACCACCTCCTCGACATCTGGGACGTCACCGAGACCGCGAGCGTCGCCGAGTACCAGCGTCTGGCCCGTGCCGAGATCGACAAGCTGCTCGCCCAGGGCCGTACGCCCGTCCTCGTCGGCGGATCGGGCCTGTACGTCCGCGGCGCGCTCGACGCCATGGAGTTCCCGGGCACCGACCCGGAGGTCCGGGCCCGGCTGGAGGCGGAGGTCGCGTTGCGCGGCCCCGGCGCCCTGCACGCCCGCCTCGCCGCCACCGACCCGGCCGCCGCCCAGGCGATCCTGCCCAGCAACGGCCGCCGCATCGTCCGCGCCCTGGAGGTCATCGAGATCACCGGGAAGCCGTTCACCGCCAATCTGCCCGGCCACGAGTCGGTCTACGACACCGTGCAGATCGGCGTCGACGTGGCCCGGCCGGAGCTCGACGAGCGGATCGCCCTGCGCGTGGACCGGATGTGGGAGGCCGGGCTGGTCGACGAGGTCCGCACGCTGGAGGCCCGCGGCCTGCGCGACGGAGTCACCGCTTCCAGGGCGCTCGGCTACCAGCAGGTGCTGGCCGCCCTCGCCGGCGAGTGCACGCAGGACGAGGCCCGGGCCGAGACCGTCCGCGCCACCAAGAGGTTCGCCCGCCGTCAGGACTCCTGGTTCCGCCGGGACCCCCGGGTGCACTGGCTCAGCGGTGCCGTCGCGGACCGGGGGGAACTCGTCGGACTCGCGCAGTCGTTGATCGAACGAGCGGTCACAGCCTGATCACGTGATGGCATCGGGACGCCCCGCGCGCCCGTTCGGGGCCCCGAGCCGTGCCATCATCAAATTCCGCAGGTGTGGTCACCGGCGGTGAACGACGGCGTGCGAAGTCCGAGTGGGGAGGGCGCGTGGCAATGGAGGCCGGCCCTCGCGACACCGGGCAGGACGGGACGAGGCGGGAAGCGGACCCGACGCTTCTCGGGCGCCTCCCGGCGGTAGCCGGGGGAGAGCCTCCCGAGCCCGACGGCCTCGGCCTGCCCGCAGACCCCGCACGGCTGACCCCCGACGGCCCGGACGTACCGGACACCGCCGAGGCGGAGGCCGCTGCCGGTCCCGAGTTCGAGGTCGAGCTGCGCCCGCAGCGCCGGCTGCGCATCTGGCAGATCGCCCCGATCGTGATGCTGGCCGCGACCGGCTCCCTGATGTTCGCCTTCCCGCTCGCCTTCGAGTTCGGCGACGGCGGAGCCGTGGTCGCCATGCTCGGCTTCCTGATCAGCTCCTGCGCCGGCGGCTGGGGCATGATGGCCGCGCGCCGTGTGGGCTACACCTGGCCCGGGCTCCCGCCCCGGGGCAGCGGCCGCCGCCCCGACTGGCGCATGGCCGGGCTGTACGCCCTGGTCGCGCTGGCACTCGTCGCCCTGGCCGTGTACCGGGTCGCGCGACTCCGGTAGACGCCGCCGACCTGCCCGAAGACCCCGCTCGGTACCATGGGCGGGTGACGCAGACGAGCCTCTCCTTCCTCAAGGGCCACGGCACCGAGAACGACTTCGTGATCGTCCCGGACCCGGACAACGCCGTCGAGCTGCCCGCGGCCGCCGTCGCGAAGCTGTGCGACCGGCGCGCCGGGATCGGCGCGGACGGGGTGCTGCACGTCGTCCGGTCCGCCGCGCACCCCGAGGCGGCGCACCTGGCCGACGAGGCCGAATGGTTCATGGACTACCGCAACAGCGACGGCTCCATCGCCGAGATGTGCGGCAACGGCGTCCGCGTCTTCGCCCGCTACCTCCAGTACGCCGGCCACGTCGAGCCCGGCGACCTCGCCGTCGCCACCCGCGGCGGCGTCAAGCGGGTGCACCTCGACAAGAGCGGCGACGTGACGGTCTCCATGGGCCGCGCCGTCCTCCCCGAGGAGCAGGTCACCGTGACGGTCGGCGACCGCGCCTGGCCCGCCCGCAACGTCAACATGGGGAACCCGCACGCCGTCGCGTTCGTTGAAAGCCTGGACCACGCCGGCAAGCTGCTCGACCCGCCCCCGTTCAGCCCGGCCGAGGTCTACCCGACGGGTGTCAACGTGGAGTTCGTCGTCGACCGCGGCCCCCGCCACGTCGCCATGCGCGTCCACGAGCGCGGCTCCGGCGAGACCCGCTCCTGCGGCACCGGCGCCTGCGCCGTCGCCGTGGCCGCCATCCGCCGCGACGGCGCCGCCCCGGCCGCCACCGGCGAGCCCGTCACGTACACCGTCGACCTCCCCGGCGGCACGCTCCTCATCACCGAACACCCCGACGGGCAGATCGACATGACCGGACCGGCCGTCATCGTGGCCGCGGGCGAGTTCGACGCGGCCTGGCTCACCGAAACGGCTTTCGGCTGAAGCTTCCCTCTAATGGGTGATCCGTTTCACGCTCAGCGAGAGGCGGACTGCGCCACGTGGTGGGGTCGGTAGCATCAGGCACCGGCCCTGAGGGCTCACCCCATGCCCACCACCGCCGGTCGAAGCCGCCGGAGGTGCCCATGAGTGCAGAGGCCACGAACCCCGAAGCACGACCCGAAGCGCGCCCTGAACTCCGCAGACGGGGCCGGACCCGCCTTGACCTGCGACGACTCGGGCGCGCTGCCCTTCTCGGGCCCACGTCCCGAGACCGGCTCCCCGATGCCATCGGCCACGTCGCCGAGGCACACCGCGCCCACCACCCGGACGCGGACCTGTCCATCCTGCGCCGCGCGTACGTGCTCGCGGAGTCCTCGCACCGCGGCCAGATGCGAAAAAGCGGTGAGCCGTACATCACACATCCGCTCGCCGTCACCCTGATCCTCGCCGAACTCGGCGCCGAAACCACCACCTTGACGGCCTCTCTGCTCCACGACACCGTCGAGGACACCGAGGTGACCCTCGATCAGGTCCGTGCGGAGTTCGGCGACGAGGTCTGTTTCATCGTCGACGGCGTCACCAAGGTGGAGAAGATCGACTACGGGGCCGCCGCCGAGCCCGAGACCTTCCGCAAGATGCTCGTCGCCACCGGCAACGACGTCCGCGTCATGTCCATCAAACTCGCCGACCGGCTGCACAACATGCGCACCCTCGGCGTGATGCGCCCCGAGAAACAGGTGCGCATCGCCAAGGTCACCCGCGACGTCCTCATCCCGCTCGCCGAACGGCTCGGCGTCCAGGCCCTCAAGACCGAGCTGGAAGACCTCGTCTTCGCGATCCTGCACCCCGAGGAGTACGAGCACACCCGCGCGCTCATCGCGGCCCACGCCGGGGAACGCGACCCGCTGCCCGCCATCGCCGACTCCGTCAAGGCCGTCCTGCGCGACGCGGGCATCGCAGCCGAGGTGCAGGTCCGGCCCCGGCACTTCGTCTCCGTGCACCGGATCGCCTTCAAGCGCGGCGAGCTGCGCGGCTCCGACTTCGGCCGCATCCTCGTGCTGGTCGGCGAGAACGCCGACTGCTACGCCGTGCTGGGCGAGCTGCACACCTGCTTCACCCCGGTCGTCTCGGAGTTCAAGGACTTCATCGCCGCCCCGAAGTTCAACCTCTACCAGTCGCTGCACACCGCCGTCGCCACGCCCGAGGGGTACGTGGCCGAAGTCATCGTCCGCACCCGCCAGATGCACCGGGTCGCCGAGGCCGGCGTGGTCGCCCTCGGCAATCCGTACGCCACCGCCGCGGCGGAGACCGGCACACCGGCAGAGCCCGGCTCCCCGGCGGACGCCGCCGACTGCGACGAGGAGCGGGTCGACCCGACCCGGCCCGGCTGGCTGTCGCGCCTCCTCGACTGGCAGCAGTCCGCGCCCGACCCCGACACCTTCTGGAGCGTGCTGCGCGCCGAGCTGGCACAGGACCGGGAGATCACCGTGTTCTGCGCCGACGGCGGTGCCCCCGGCACGATCAGCCTGCCCGCCGGGGCCAGCTGTATCGACGCCGCCTACGCGCAGTACGGCGAGGCGGCCCACGGCTGTATCGGCGCCCGGGTCAACGGGCGCCTCACCTCCCTGGCCTCCCGGCTGTCCGACGGGGACACCGTCCAGCTGCTCCTCGCCCAGGACGCCTCCTCGGGGCCTGCCGCCGACTGGCTGGGGCACGCCAGGACCCCGGCCGCCCGGATCGCCATCAGCAGCTGGCTCCAGGCGCACCCCGACTCCGCGAAACCCACCACCACGGCCGCCCGGGCACCGCTGTCCGTGGTCGGCGCCCGCGGCGGCGGCGGCAACGCGGTCGCCGACCTGCCGGACGCCACCGTACGGCTGGCCGGCTGCTGCACACCGGTGCCGCCGGACGCCGTCGCCGGGTTCGTCGTCCGGGGCGGGGCCGTCACCGTCCACCGCATCCACTGCGCGGCGGTGGCCCAGATGCGCGCCCTGGGGCGGACCTCCGTCGCCGTGCACTGGCGGGCCACGGCGGACTGCCGGGTCACCCTGCTCGCCGAATCGTTCGGCCGCCCGCATCTGCTGGCCGACCTGACCGAGGCCATCGCCCGCCAAGGGGTCGAGGTGGTCTCCGCGACCGTGGAACCGCCCGTCGAGCAGCGCGTCCGGCACACGTACACGCTGCAGCTGCCCGACGCGACGGGACTGCCGGCCCTGATGCGGGCGATGCGGGACGTGCCGGGCGTCTACGACGTGCGCCGGGCCTAGAGGTGGCCTAGGGGTGCCCGGCGGATCAGGGCCGGGCCCGGGCCGCGCGGAGGCGGAGCCCGGGCCGGGCGCAGGCCGAGACTGCGCCGGGCGCCGCCGGAAGGTCCCGTTCGAGTGGAACCGTCGCGCGCCGTACCCGGGCGCGCGGCGGGCGCTGGTAAGCGGTGGAGGATGCAGCTCTCCTCCCCGCGCCTGCGCGCCGCCCTGCTCGCCGCGGCCTCCCTCACCCTCGTCGCCGCCGTGCTGCCCCCGCCGAAGCCGCTGGGCATCGGCGACACGCTGTTCCCGCAGCTCGGCAACCCCGGGTACGACGTCCTCTCGTACGACCTGTCCTTCACGTACAAGGACAACAAGAGCCCGCTCGACGCGGTCACCGTCATCGACGCCCGCGCCCTGGAGCCGCTGGAGCGGATCAACCTGGACTTCACCCACGGAACGGTGGCGTCCGCCGAGGTCAACGGCGAGCCGGCGCACTTCGAGAGCGCCGGCGAGGACCTCGTGCTCACCCCGGCGAGCCCCGTCGCGGCCAACGTGCCGTTGCACATCGCGATCCGGCACACCAGCGATCCGCGCGGCATCGCCGACGGGGGCTGGGTGCCCACCGACGACGGCCTGGCCATGGCCAACCAGGCCGACGCGGCCCACCGGGTCTTCCCGTGCAACGACCACCCGGCGGACAAGGCGTATTTCACCTTCCGGATCACCGCCCCGGCCGGTCTCACCGCCGTCGCCAACGGGGTGCCGGGCGCGCTCCCGGCCCCCCGGGCCGCAGGCTCGACCACGTGGACGTACCGGACCCTGCACCCGATGGCCACCGAGCTCGCGCAGGTGTCCATCGGCGGCTCGGCGGTGGTGGCGGGCACCGGTCCGCACGGGCTGCCGCTGCGCAACGTGGTCCCGGCCGCGGACCGGAAGCGGCTGGAACCCTGGCTGAAGAAGACCGCCGGGCACATCCAGTGGATGGAGCAGCACGTCGGCCGCTACCCCTTCGAGAACTACGGGGTCCTGATCGCGCGGGCGAAGACCGGATTCGAGCTGGAGACGCAGACCCTCTCGCTCTTCGAGAACGGCCTGTTCTCGGGGGAGGGCTACCCCGAGTGGTACGTGGAGGCCGTGATGGTCCACGAGCTCTCCCACCAGTGGTTCGGCGACAGCGTCACCCCGCGGACCTGGTCCGACCTGTGGCTCAACGAGGGGCACGCCACCTGGTACGAGGCCCTGTACGCGGACGGCCTCGGCAAGTACTCCCTGGAGCGGCGCATGCGCGAGGCGTACCAGCGCTCCGACCAGTGGCGGGCGGCCGGCGGGCCCCCGGCCGCGCCCAAGCCCGCCGCCCCCGGCGAGAAGATCGGGCTGTTCCGGCCGGTGGTCTACGACGGGGCCGCGCTGATCCTGTACGCGCTGCGGCAGGAGATCGGCACGAAGGCCTTCGACCGGGTCGAGCGGCGCTGGGTGGCGGAGCACCAGGACGGAACCGCCGGCACCGACGACTTCGTACGCCTGGCCTCGGACGTGGCCGGACGGGACCTGGCAGCCTTCCTGAAGCCCTGGCTGTACGGGAAGACGACCCCGGCGATGCCCGGGCACCCGGAGTGGGGCGGGCCGAAAAGCGTGTGACCGACGGGGAACGGGCATGCCACCATCGACGGGGCCGCACGCCGGGGGAATCTCCCGGCGATGTGACGCGTTGGACGTGACAGTGTTAGGCCACTGGCACGCGTGGCCACGGCCCCATTCGATATCGACGTAAGGATCCAATGACCTCCTCTTCTTCCCCTTCCCAGGACGCGCGGGACGCACGGGACGTGCCGGACTCGCAGAGCTTCACCGAGAGCCTTCGGGCCGACGCCCTGATGGAAGAGGACGTCGCCTGGGGCCACGAGGTCGACGGAGACCGGGACGGCGCGCAGTTCGAGCGCTCCGAACGCGCGGCGCTTCGCCGTGTGGCCGGCCTCTCCACCGAGCTCGAAGACGTCACCGAGGTCGAGTACCGGCAGCTGCGCCTGGAGCGCGTCGTGCTGGTGGGCGTGTGGACCTCCGGCACGGTGCAGGACGCCGAGAACTCCCTCGCGGAGCTCGCCGCCCTCGCCGAGACGGCGGGCGCCCTCGTACTCGACGGTGTGATCCAGCGCCGTGACAAGCCGGACCCGGCCACCTTCATCGGCTCGGGCAAGGCCCGCGAGCTGCGCGACATCGTGCTCGAGAGCGGAGCCGACACCGTCGTCTGCGACGGTGAGCTCAGCCCCGGCCAGCTGATCGCCCTCGAGGACGTCGTCAAGGTCAAGGTGGTCGACCGGACCGCCCTGATCCTCGACATCTTCGCCCAGCACGCCAAGTCCCGAGAGGGCAAGGCGCAGGTCGCTCTCGCGCAGATGCAGTACATGCTGCCGCGCCTGCGCGGCTGGGGTGCGTCGCTGTCCCGGCAGATGGGTGGCGGCGGCGGTGGCGGCATGGCCACCCGAGGCCCCGGTGAGACCAAGATCGAGACCGACCGGCGCCGGATCCGCGAGAAGATGGCGAAGATGCGCCGGGAGATCGCGGAGATGAAGACCGGCCGCGACATCAAGCGGCAGGAACGGCGCCGCAACAAGGTGCCCTCGGTCGCCATCGCCGGCTACACCAACGCCGGAAAGTCCTCGCTGCTCAACCGCCTCACGGGCGCGGGCGTACTGGTGGAGAACGCGCTGTTCGCCACCCTCGACCCGACCGTGCGCCGGGCCGAGACCCCCAGCGGCCGGATCTACACCCTGGCCGACACCGTCGGCTTCGTCCGGCACCTGCCCCACCACCTGGTCGAGGCGTTCCGCTCCACGATGGAGGAGGTCGGCGACTCCGATCTCATCCTGCACATCGTGGACGGCTCGCACCCGGCGCCGGAGGAGCAGCTGGCGGCGGTGCGCGAGGTCATCCGCGAGGTCGGTGCGGTCAACGTGCCCGAGATCGTGGTGATCAACAAGGCCGACGCCGCGGATCCGCTCGTACTGCAGCGACTGCTGCGCATCGAGCGGCACTCCATCGCCGTCTCGGCGCGCACGGGGCAGGGCATCGCGGAGCTCCTCGGGCTCATCGACTCCGAACTGCCGCGTCCCGAGGTCGAGGTCGAGGCCCTGGTGCCGTACACCCGCGGCTCGCTGGTCGCCCGGGCGCACGCCGAGGGCGAGGTCCTCTCCGAGGAGCACACCCCGGAGGGCACCCTGCTCAAGGTCCGGGTCCACCAGGAACTGGCGGCGGATCTGGCGCCGTACGTGCCGGCGAAGCGGTAACCCGTACCTCTACCCGTACCCGTACACCGCGGACACGACCGAGGGCCCCCTGCATCGCAGCAGGGGGCCCTCGGTCGTGTCCGCGGTGTGACGCGGGTATCTCGCTGTGACGCGGGTGGGGGCTACTTGAACTTGGCGCTCACTGCGTCGAAGATCCCCTTGGCCTCAGGACCCAGCCGGGGTCCGGCCAGCCAGCCCGCCTTCGCGGGGCCGATCGAGGTGTTCGACACCAGCGCCGGCTTGCCGTCACTGCCCGTCGCCACCCAGCCACCGCCGGAGGACCCGCCGGTCATCGTGCAGCCGATGCGGTACATCACCGGGGCGTTCGCCACCAGCGACAGCCGGCCCGGCTTGTCGGCGCACTGGAAGGCCTTCTGGCCGTCGAACGGGGCCGCCGCCGGGTAGCCGGTCGCCGTGATGCTCGCGACCTTCGGCACCGCCGGGGCGTTGAACTCCACCGGGAGCGCCGAACCGACCGTCTCCTCCAGGGACTTCCCGGTGCTCTTCTCCGGGGTCACGTGCAGCACCGCGAAGTCGTACGGGGCACCCGCGCCACCGGTCGGACCGCCGTTCGCGATCCACTGGTCCGAGGTCTGCGCCCAGTCGCTCCACCACACGCCGTACGGAGCCACCTGGTCACGCGGGGCGCCCTTGAGCTGCGCCGCCGGCTTGCCCGCGTTGTTGTACGAGGGGACGAAGGCGATGTTGCGGTACCAGCCGCCGGACTTGCCCGCGTGCACGCAGTGGCCGGCCGTCCAGACCATGTTGGACCTGCCCGGGTGGGCCGGGTCCTTGACCACGGTCGCCGAGCAAACCATGGATCCCTCGGGGCCGTCGAAGAAGACCTTGCCCGACACCGGAACGGTCGTGTGGTACGGCGCGTTGGCGGCCTTCGCCGTCACCGGCGCGGGGGTCGGGTCGGTGACGCCCTGGTCCTTGCCGGCATCCGGGTCGACGGCCGGGGACTGCGGGGTCTTGTCGGCCTCACGCATCCGGTCCGGGTCCCACAGGTCGTCGATGATCGGGTTGACGTAGTCGCCCGCCTCGCGGAGCCAGTCCTCCTGGTTCCAGTTCTTCCACGCACCCCCCTTCCACTTGTCCAGGTCGAAGCCGTGCTGCTTGAGCTTGTCCTTGAGCTGGTCCGGGATCTTGATCCCGTCGGCTCCGGACGGGAGGCTCGCCGCCACGGTCGGCTTGGCGTCGCCGCCGGCCTCCCCGTCGCCGGGTCCGCAGGCCGCGGCGGTCATGACGAGTGCCGCCGCGCACAGGATCGCGGTGACCGGTCGGTTCGGTCGCATGTCGTGAATCCCCCTGGTGGTTCTGGGCGTGGGACGCGGTGCAGTTGAGGTACACGGGGCACGCGAGGTGCGTGCCGCCGAGTGCAGCACCCCACTATGCCGCTGTCGTTGGGGACGGCACAGCCCGGGGCCGCGGTTCCGCGCCCGGAGAACACCTCCGAAGTCCGCGCGGGACAAGGATCTTGGGCCCACCCGTGATCCGTCGCCGCCACCGTCGTTGGTACGTACGGGGGATGGGGTCGCAGCGTCCATGTTCGAGGCGCAATCCGGTGGAGCAGTCCGTGCGGGAGGTCCGACACTCGTGGCTTTGACCGAGCAGGGCGCGGCCGCCGCGCAGGTGCCTCAGGTACCGCCGGTGCCTTCACAGGTTCCGCCGCAGGGGAGCCGGGGAGCGGGGCCCGGCGGACCGGCCGCGGCGGAGGGCATCCTGCGCCGGCAGGCGATGCGGGAGTCCGCCGCCCGGACGTACGCGCGCTCGCTGCCCATCGTCCCCGTGCGCGCCCGGGGGCTGACGATCGAGGGCGCGGACGGGCGGCGCTACCTGGACTGCCTCTCCGGGGCCGGCACCCTCGCGCTGGGGCACAACCACCCGGTGGTGCTCGAAGCGGTCCGGGGCGTCCTCGACTCGGGAGCCCCGCTGCACGTCCTGGACCTCGCGACCCCGGTCAAGGACGCCTTCACCACCGAGCTGTTCGCCTGCCTCCCGCCGGCGCTGGCCGCCGACGCCCGTATCCAGTTCTGCGGGCCGGCCGGTACGGATGCCGTGGAGGCCGCGCTCAAGCTGGTCCGCACCGCCACCGGGCGCTCGGGGCTGCTCGCCTTCACCGGGGCCTACCACGGGATGACCGCCGATGCCCTGGGGGCCTCGGGCGGAGCCCCGGACGTACGGGTGACCCGGCTGCCGTTCCCGCAGGACTTCCGCTGCCCGTTCGGGGTCGGCGGCCCCGAGGGCGCCCGGCTCGGAGCCCGTTGGACCGAGAGTCTGCTGGACGATCCCAAGGGCGGGGTACCGACGCCCGCGGCGATGATCGTCGAGCCGGTGCAGGGCGAGGGCGGGGTCTTCCCGGCCCCGGACGCCTGGCTGCGGCGGATGCGCGAGATCACCGAGGCCCGGGGGATCCCGCTGATCGCCGACGAGGTGCAGACGGGCGTCGGTCGCACCGGCGCCTTCTGGGGTGTCGACCATGCCGGGGTGGTGCCGGACGTGATGGTCCTGTCCAAGGCGATCGGCGGCAGTCTCCCGCTGGCGGTGATCGTGTACCGGTCGGGCCTGGACGTCTGGGCGCCCGGAGCGCATGCCGGGACCTTCCGCGGCAACCAACTGGCCATGGCGGCCGGGACCGCGACCTTGGCGTACGTACGGAAGAACCGTCTCGCCGAGCGCGCCGCGGCCCTGGGCGAGCGGATGCTGACGGCCCTGCGCGGCCTGGCTTCCGCCCATTCCTGCATCGGGGACGTCCGGGGCCGCGGCCTGATGATCGGCGTCGAACTCGTCGACCCGGACACCGGGACGGCAGCCCAGGACCTTGCCGCGGCCGTCCGCCAGGAGTGCCTGAACCGCGGCTTGATCGTCGAACTCGGCGGCCGCCACGCCGGCGTCGTCCGCCTCCTTCCCCCGCTGACCCTCACCGACGAACAGGCCTCCGCCGTCCTCGACCGCCTGGCCGACGCCATCCCCGCCGCCGTAGCCCGTCGGCCCCACTGACCCACAAGGACCCGCGATGCCCGACTCGCAGCACCCCGCCACCGACACCCCGGCGCCCCACCTCGCAACCCCGGGCGGAACGCACGAGCCCGCGGCGCACCGCCCGGCAGCAGCGTCGCAGCCACCCCGACCCCCCGCCCCGGCCCGCCCGGACAGGACCGACGACCCGGTGCCTGAGCCGGAGGCGTCGGACTCAGCCCAAGCCACCCCGTGGCGGAACCGCGCCACCAGCAGCCCAAGAGCGACCGGCGCCACCGGCGCCCTCGGCGGATCCGCCCCGGAGCCGGAGGCACCGGCCTCGGCCCCGCCGCCCACCCGCTGGCTGCCGCCGGGGACGGATGCCATGGGCGGGCCGGACCCGGTCGGTAACTCCGCGCGGATCCAGGAGGCGCCGGGCTCGGCCCCGCCGCCCATTCGCTGGCTGTTGCCCGGGACGGATGCCACGGGCGGGCCGGACCCGGTCGGTGACTCCGCCCGGATCCTGGGATCGGCCCCGCGGCGGTGGCTGCCGGCCGGGACGGATGCCACGGGAGGGCCCGACCCGGTCGGCGAATCCGCGCGGATCCAGGAGGCGCCGGGCGCAGCCTTGCAGCCCACCCGGTGGCCGGCCCCCGGGACCGGCGGGCACGTGCCGCAGCCGGGGGACTTCGCCCCGACCCCGCAGTCCCCACTGGGCGCCCCGACCCCGCAGTCCCCACTGGGCGCCCCGGCCCCCGAGTTCGGCGCCACGGGCGGGCCCGACCCGGTCGCCGACTCCGGCGCCCGCGGCGAGTCCGCGCCGGAGCGGAAGGCGTCAGGCTCGCAGTTCCCGCCGGCCTCGTCGGTCCGGGCGCCTCGCTGGCCGGCCCCCGGGACTGGTGTCCCGGGCGAGACCGGAGCCCCCGGAGCCCCCGGAGCCCCCGGAGGCTCCGTGCCGGAGCCGGAGCAGCCGGCGGGCTCTGCCCCGGCCCGGCAACTCCCCCTGGGTCCGGCCTCCGAGGCCACTCTGTGGCGGGCCCCCGAGACCGGCAGCCTCGGTGCTTCCGATGGGACTGGTGGTCTGGCCGGGCCCAATGGGTCTGGCTTCCTGAGCGGGGCCGACGGTACGGCAGGGACGGGCATCGTCGGTGCCCCCGACGCCCCCGGTGCCTCCGGTGACCCTGGGAGGGTCGGCGGCGCCACCGGCCTGGCCGGGCCCGTGCCGGAGCCGGAGCAGTCGGCGGGCTCCGCCCCGGCCCGGCAACTCCCCCTGGGTTCGGCCTCCGAGGCCACTCTGTGGCGGGCCCCCGAGACCGGCAGCCTCGGTGTTTCCGACGGGAGTGGTGGTACGGCCGGAAGCAATGAAACTGGTTTCCTGAGCACATCCGAAGCGGCCGAAGGGACGGGCAGTCCCGGTGTCCCCGGCGGCACCCTGAGGAGCGGCGATGCCCGCGGCCCCGGCGGGTCCACTCCGGAGCCCGGGACGGAGGGCACCGCTCCGGCCCCGCAGCCACCGCTGGGCTCCGCCCCGCAGGCCACGTCGTGGCCGGCCCCCGGGTCCGGCGGCCCGGGGGGAACCGGCAGCCTCGGGGCCCCCAGGGGACTCGGCGAGGTCGGGCCCGACGCGGAGGCGGCCGGGTTCGTGCCGGCTCCGCACGCTCCGCTGGCTGCGCAGCCCCCGGCGGCGGTGGCTCCGGCAGGAGCCGGGCCCACCGTGCCGCGGCAGAAGGACGGCACGCTCCGGCCCCGGGTCGGCTCCGCCGGTCCGGTCGGCCCCGAACCCGCGATGCTGCCCGACCTGTTGGACCACCCCGACCCGGCCATCGCCGCCGAGGCCGCGGCGGTGGAGAACCTGCTGCGGTGCTGGGTCCGCGAAAGCGGTATCGGCCGTCCCGACGGGCCCGCCGGAACCCTGCTGCGCATCCCCCTCCCCACATCCGGTACCGCCCTGCTCGTCGCCGTCCGCTACTGGTCCCCGGCCGGCTGGCACCGTTTCGCCCCCGCCCGGCTCGAAGGCGCGCCCGCCCACGCCCCGGCCCTGGACGCCGTCACCCTCGCTTCGCTGCTCGCCCGCGAGGGCGACAGCGGCGGCCGCGGCGGCGCCGACCTCGTCGGCCGGGTCGCCGACTCGGTGCGCCGCACCGCCGAGTTCATCGCCGACCGGCGCGAACGGCCCACCCCGCCCGAACCCGTCGCCGGTGACCTCTTCCTCACCGCCGAACAGTCCCTCCTCCTCGGCCACCCCCTTCAGCCGGACCCGAAGAGCCGCGAAGGACTCTCCGAGGCCGAAGTACGCCGCTACTCACCCGAACTCCACGGCTCCTTCCCCCTCCACTGGTTCGCCGTCTCACCTTCCGCGCTCGCCACCGACTCCGCCTGGACCGAACGCGGCCGCCCGGTCTCAACCGCCCGGCTCCTCGGCCGGCTCGCCCCCGGACTCCCGCTGCCCGACGGCACGACCCCCCTTCCCCTGCACCCCTGGCAGGCCCGCGAGCTGCTCCAGCACCCCGCCGTCGCCGCCCTCCGCGACGCCGGACTCCTGCACGACCTGGGCCCGTACGGCGAGCCCTGGTACCCCACCTCCTCCGTCCGCACCGTCCACCGTCCCGGCACCCCCGCGATGCTCAAGCTCTCCCTGGGCCTGCGCATCACCAACTCCCGCCGCGAGAACCTCCGCAAGGAACTCCACCGCGGTGTCGAGGTGCACCGGCTGCTCCGCACCGGCCTCGCGGAACAGTGGCAGGCGGCCCACCCCGGATTCGACATCGTGCGCGACCCCGCCTGGATCGCCGTCGACGCCCCGGACGGCACCCCCGTCCCCGGACTCGACGCCGTACTGCGACACAACCCCTTCCGCTCCCACGACGACGCCGTCTGCATCGCCGCACTCACCGCGCCCCGCCCGTGGCCGGGCCGGACCACCATGCGCTCCCGACTCGCCGAGACCGTCTCCCGGCTCGCCGCCACCACCGGGCGTCCGACCTCCGCCGTCGCCGCCGAGTGGTTCCTGCGCTACCTCGACCACGTCGTCCTGCCGGTCCTCGCCTTCGACGCGCTCGCCGGGATCGCCCTCGAAGCGCACCAGCAGAACACCCTGGTCCTCCTCGACCCGGCCGGCTGGCCGACCGGCGGCCGCTACCGCGACAACCAGGGCTACTACTTCCGCGCATCCCACCGCGCGGAACTGGAGCGCCGGCTCCCGGGCATCGGCAGCGCCAGCGACACCTTCGTCTCCGACGCCGTCACCGACGAACGCTTCGCCTACTACCTCGGCATCAACAACGTGCTCGGCCTCATCGGCGCCTTCGGATCCCAGCGGCTCGCCGACGAACGCGTCCTGCTCGCCGCCTTCCGCCGGTTCCTCGGCAAGGCCTCCGGACTCGGACCGCTCCCCGCACGGCTGCTCGACTCACCCACCCTGCGCTGCAAGGCGAATCTGCTCACCCGCCTGGGCGGCCTCGACGAGCTCGTCGGCCCCGTCGACTCCCAGTCCGTCTACATCACCCTCACCAACCCCCTCCACGATTGAGTGCCGATGCCCTCCACCGACACCTCCACCGCTGCCGTCGACTCCGGCACCATCGCCTTCACGGCAACCGCCACGGCCACCGCCGGCACCCGTATCCCCGGACGGCGGCTCAGCGCCCGGCTGCTACCCCTGCTCGCCGAGGCCGAACTGCTCGACTCCCCGGCCGGATGGGGCGCCGCCGCCACCCCGGCCGGAGCCTTCCGTCTCGAACCCGTACGGCTCGGCCGCGACCTGGAGCTGCTCACCGGCTGGATGAACGACCCCGAGGTGGCCGCCTACTGGGAACTCGCCGGTCCCGACGCGGTCACCGCCGCCCACGTGCGGGCCCAGCTCGACGGGAACGGCCACAGCATCCCCTGCCTCGGCCTCCTCGACGGCACGCCGATGAGCTACTGGGAGATCTACCGGGCCGACCTCGACCCGCTCTCCCGCCACTACCCTGCGCGCCCCCACGACACGGGTATCCACCTGCTCATCGGAGACGGCACGAACCGCGGCCGCGGTCTGGGCACCGCCCTGCTGCGCGCCGTCGCCAACCTGGTGCTCGACAACCGCCCCCGCTGCACACGCGTCATCGCCGAACCGGACATCCGCAACACCCCCTCCGTATCAGCCTTTCTCAACTCCGGATTCCGCTGTTCCGCGGAGATCGACCTCCCCGAGAAGCGTGCCGCCTTGATGATCCGGGAGCGGGCGCTGCGCAATCTCATCTGAATTACCGCCCCGCATCCCGGATGCGCCGCTCCACACCTCCCCGTTCAGCGCTCCCCTCTCAGCGCTCCCCTCAGCCCTCCTCATGCAGCTTTGCCCTTTCACGCCTCACCCTTCGAAAACTCTGCGTCGCGCAGCAAAGTTCCCGATACCCGAGGAGTCCCGTGCCGAATTCCCCGCCGCCCCCGACTCCGCCGGCGCCCACTTCTCGGAAGCTCCTGTTCCGCCGTCCCCCAGCACCCCTGCACACCGCCCGAACTCAACAGCGCGACCTGGGAGCCAGCCGCCCGCCGACTGCTCGCCAAGGTGCTGGGCGAGTTCGCCTACGAGGAGATCATCAGCCCCCTCCCGGCCCCGGCCGCCGTCGGCGACGCCTGGCGGCTGACCCTCGACGACGGCAGCAGCCTCGGCTTCCGGGGCCGCCGCCGCGCGTACGGGAGCTGGTACGTCGCCCCTGACACGATCACCCTCGCCCCGCCGCCCCCGTCGACGGAGCCCCCGACCGCCTTCGCGGACCCGTACGCCTTCCTGATCCGCACCCGCACCCTCCTCGGCCTCGACGGCGCCACCCTCGGCCACCTGGTCCGCGACCTCAGCGCCACCCTCGCCGCCGACGCCCGCATCGACCACACCGCACTCACCGCCGACGTCCTCGCCGATCTCGACCACGCCGAGCTCGAAGGCCACCAGACCGGCCACCCCTGGCTCGTCCTCAACAAGGGCCGCACAGGACTGTCCGCCTCCGACACCGCCGCCTGGGCCCCCGAGCCCGCACCCGCCAGCGGCTGCCCTGGCTCGCCGCCCACACCTCCCTCGCGGCCTACCGCGGCACGGCCGGCCTGGAAGACCCCGCCCGCCTGTACGCCCAGGAGGTCGACTCTCACCCGAGCCGCCTTCGATCAGATCCCTGCGCGCCCGCGGCCCCGACCCGCTCGGCTACCTCTGCCCGCTGGCTCCAGCGGCTCTTCGTCGCCCTGCTGCCCGCGCTGCTCCACTTCCTCTACCGCTACGGCACCGTCTTCTCCCCGCACGGCGAGAACACCACCGTGATCTTCGACGAGCACGACGTCCCGGTACGGCTCGCCCTCAAGGACTTCGGGGGTGAGGTCAACATCTGCCGCGAGCCACTGCCCGAGCTCGCCTCCGTGCCCGCCGAGGTCCGCGCCGCGCTGCGCGACAAACCCGCGGACTTCCTGCCCCAGTACATCCACTCCGGTCTCTTCGTCGGCGCCTTCCGCTACCTCTGCGCCCTGGGCGAGGACCGCCTCGGTGTCCCCGAGGAGGAGTTCTGGTCGCTCGTACGGGCGGAGATCCTGCGCCACCAGGCCCGCTTCCCCGAGCTCAAGGAGCGCTACGAGCTCTTCGGCCTGCTCAGCGAGCACATCGGGCGGTTCTGCCTCAACCGGAACCGGCTGTAACGAGGACGGCTACCGGGACCGCCCCGACCGCCCGCACACGGTGGAGTACGGCATCGTGCCCAACCCCTTGTACCGGCCATGAATCATCGTCGTGGCGGTCGCTGTCGGTGGCGCCCCGTAGGGTTGGCAGTGCTATGACGAAGCCCTCCCTCCCCGACCTGCTGCACGCCGCCGTCTCCGCCGTCGGCGGCACCGAGCGGCCCGGCCAGGTGGCCATGGCCGAAGCCGTCGCCGAAGCGATCGACGACAACACGCACCGGCTCATCCAGGCCGGCACCGGCACCGGCAAGTCCCTCGGCTATCTGGTGCCGGCCCTCGCGCACGGCGAGCGCGTGGTCGTGGCCACCGCCACCCTCGCCCTCCAGCGGCAGCTCGTCGAGCGCGACCTGCCCCGGACGGTCGACGCGCTGCACCCGCAGCTCCGTCGCCGCCCGCAGTTCGCCATGCTCAAGGGCCGGTCCAACTACCTCTGCCTGCACCGGCTCCACGAGGGCGCGCCGCAGGACGAGGAGGAGGGCCTCTTCGACCAGTTCGAGGCGGCCACCCCCACCAGCAAGCTCGGCAAGGACCTGCTGCGCCTGCGCGACTGGGCCGACGAGACGGAGACCGGTGACCGGGACGACCTGACCCCGGGTGTCTCGGACAAGGCCTGGTCGCAGATCTCCGTCTCCTCCCGGGAGTGCCTGGGTGCGACGAAGTGCGCGTACGGCGCCGAGTGCTTCGCCGAGGCCGCCCGCGAGCGGGCCAAGCTCGCGGACGTGGTCGTCACCAACCACGCCCTGCTGGCCATCGATGCCATCGAAGGCGCGCCCGTGCTGCCGCAGCACGAGGTGCTGATCGTGGACGAGGCGCACGAGCTGGTCTCCCGGGTGACCGGGGTCGCCACCGGCGAGCTCACCCCGGGCCAGGTCAACCGTGCCGTGAAGCGCGCGGCCAAGCTGGTCGACGAGAAGATCGCGGACTCGCTGCAGACCGCGTCCGAGTCCTTCGAGCGCGTCATGGAGCTGGCCCTTCCGGGCCGGCTGGAGGAGATTCCCGAGGACCTCGGCTACGCGCTGGCGGCCCTGCGGGACGCCGCGCGCAATGTCATTTCGGCGATCGGTGCGACCCGCGACAAGTCCGTCCACGACGAGGACGCCGTCCGTAAGCAGGCGCTGGCTGCGGTGGAGAGCGTTCACGGCGTGGCCGAGCGGATCCTGCTCGGCTCCGAGTACGACGTCGTCTGGTACGAGCGGCACGACCGCTTCGGCGCCACCCTCCGGGTCGCCCCGCTGTCGGTGTCCGGGCTGCTGCGCGAGAAGCTGTTCGAGGACCGCTCCGTGGTCCTGACCTCGGCGACCCTCAAACTGGGCGGCGACTTCAACGGGGTCGCGGCCTCGCTGGGCCTGTCCCCCGAAGGGGTCGACGGGGACGACGCTCCGGTCTGGAAGGGCCTGGATGTGGGCTCGCCGTTCGACTACCCCAAGCAGGGCATCCTCTACGTCGCGAAGCACCTGGCCACGCCGGGCCGTGAAGGCACCCGCGGCGACATGATGGACGAGCTCGCCGAGCTGATCGAGGCGGCCGGCGGCCGCACCCTCGGACTGTTCTCCTCCATGCGGGGCGCCAAGGCGGCCGCCGAGGAGCTGCGCGGGCGGCTCGACAACCCGATCCTGCTCCAGGGCGAGGAGACGCTGGGCGAGCTGATCAAGGCCTTCGCAGCGGACCCGAAGACCTGCCTGTTCGGGACGCTGTCGCTCTGGCAGGGCGTGGACGTGCCAGGTCCCAGCTGCCAGCTCGTGATCATGGACCGGATCCCGTTCCCGCGTCCCGACGACCCGCTGATGAGCGCCCGGCAGAAGTCGGTCGAGGAGCACGGCGGCAACGGTTTCATGGCCGTCGCGGCCACGCATGCGGCGCTCCTGATGGCCCAGGGCGCTGGCCGTCTCGTACGGGCCAGCGGCGACCGGGGTGTCGTGGCCGTCCTGGACCCCCGGCTGGCCACGGCCCGGTACGGGAGCTTCCTGCGGGCCACGCTGCCGGATTTCTGGTACACCACGGACCGCAACCAGGTACGGCGCTCGCTGGCCGCCATCGACGCTGCCGCACAGGCGGACGGCAAGTAGCCCCTGACAACGTGTTGGCAGGGGCTGTCGTCCGCGAGAGCGGTGGCGGTCCAGCCGCAGAGAACAGCAGCTCCGGGACCGGCGCAGTGGGTCCCGGAGCCGGATGGGGGCGCGGGATCAGACCCGGCGCAGTACCGCGACGACCTTGCCGAGGATGGTCGCCTCGTCGCCGGGGATCGGCTGGTAGGCGGCGTTGTGCGGGAGCAGCCAGACGTGGCCGTCCTCGCGCTTGAAGCGCTTGACCGTGGCCTCGCCGTCGAGCATCGCGGCCACGATGTCCCCGTTCTCCGCGACCGGCTGGCGACGGACCGTGACCCAGTCGCCGTCGCAGATGGCGGCCTCGATCATCGAGTCGCCGACGACCTTGAGGACGAAGAGCTCTCCGTCGCCGACGAGCTGGCGGGGGAGGGGGAACACGTCCTCCACCGACTCCTCGGCGAGGATCGGGCCGCCGGCCGCGATCCGGCCGACCAGGGGGACGTACGAGGCGGCGGGCTTGCCGGTGGTGTCCGTGGGCTGCGAGCTGGGCTGGTCGGAGCCGCGGACCTCGTACGCCCGGGGGCGGTGCGGGTCCCGGCGCAGGAACCCCTTGCGCTCCAGAGCCATCAGCTGGTGCGCGACCGACGACGTGCTGGACAGGCCGACCGCCTGGCCGATCTCCCGCATCGACGGCGGGTAGCCCCGCCGCTGCACCGAATCGCGGATGACCTCGATGACCCTCCGCTGCCGGTCCGTGAGCCCGGAGCTGTCGGCGCGGATGCCTGGAGGTCGACCTGGCAGTGAGCGTGCGGGGCGTGCGGGCTCCGCCTCCGGGTTCAGGCTTGCGTCATTCATGGGATGCACCGGCTCGAGTCGGCTCTGGGAGCGGTTCTGGGCAGTGATGGTGGCACTGTCTGCGGTGGTGGTCACGTCGGCCCCTCTCGAAATGTTCTCCCTAGCTGGACAACGGTAGTAGCTTTCGAAAGGTTGCGCCAAACACACGTTCGAGTGAAAAATCGCAGATCGTCCAACGTGGTCAGATCGAGGGGTGTATGGGCGATCGGAATGATCGGTCCGCCGAACGCGGGTTCGGTCCCGCATCCGCTGTTTACGGTACCCTTCCCGGTCGGATCGCCACCTTCCGGTCCGTGCCCAGTGTGGCACCGGGAATGCCCGCGTCCGGGCATCGGACCCGGCGACACGCGGAACGGACCAAATCCGCCACAACCCAAGATCTAGTGGTTGGATGTGCGCTGCCGCCCAGAAGTTGTGGTCCTCGGTCCGTCGAGGCCCTCGGCATCGCATATGCTGGTGGCTGCTTCGCGAGCCCCCGACAGAGACCCGTCTCCGTCGTTCAGGGGCTTCGTGAGGTGATTCAGTCGTGCCAAGAGGGAGGGTGAGGGAACCATGCACTGCCCCTTCTGCAGGCACCCCGACAGCCGTGTCGTCGACAGCCGCACCACGGACGACGGTACGTCGATCCGTCGGCGCCGTCAGTGCCCCGACTGCTCCCGTCGCTTCACGACGGTGGAGACGGCCTCGCTGATGGTGATCAAGCGCAGCGGGGTGACCGAACCCTTCAGCCGTACCAAGGTCATTTCCGGCGTGCGCAAGGCGTGCCAGGGGCGGCCGGTCACCGAGGACGCCCTCGCCAAGCTCGGCCAGCGGGTCGAGGAGGCGGTGCGCGCCACCGGGAGTGCCGAGCTGACCACCCACGACGTGGGGCTGGCCATACTCGGCCCGTTGCAGGAGCTCGACCTGGTCGCGTACCTCCGGTTCGCGTCCGTTTACAAGGCGTTCGACACACTCGAAGACTTCGAGACCGCCATCGCGGAACTCCGCGTGCCGCGGCCTCACCCCGAAGAGTGCGGGCCCGGTGGGACCGTCCAGGTCCCCGTGCCCGCCTCCGCCGCCGACTGACCGGCCGGCCGCAGCGCAGCGCGGCCGCCCGGAAGGCTCAGGCGAAGAAACGTAGATACAAGACAGACCGTGCCGCGGAATAACGCTGGCACTTTAGGGCGTTTTTGCCCGCATATGGGAGGAAGCGGCATGACAGAGACGGCGAGCAGCTCGGCACGAGGTTCCCGCGCCAAGGGGACCAAGGCTGCCAAGAGCGGCCTTCGGATCGAGCGCATCCACACCACCCCCGGCGTGCACCCGTACGACGAGGTGAGCTGGGAGCGCCGTGACGTCGTCATGACCAACTGGCGCGACGGATCGGTGAACTTCGAGCAGCGTGGCGTCGAGTTCCCCGACTTCTGGTCGGTGAACGCGGTCAACATCGTCACCAGCAAGTACTTCCGCGGCGCGGTCGGCACCCCGCAGCGCGAGACCGGTCTGAAGCAGCTCATCGACCGCATCGTGAAGACGTACACGAAGGCCGGTGAGGACTACGACTACTTCGCGTCCCCCGCCGACGCGGAGATCTTCGAGCACGAGCTGACCTACGCCCTCCTGCACCAGATCTTCAGCTTCAACTCGCCGGTGTGGTTCAACGTCGGTACGCCCCAGCCGCAGCAGGTCTCCGCCTGCTTCATCCTGGCCGTCGACGACTCCATGGAGTCGATCCTCGACTGGTACAAGGAAGAGGGCATGATCTTCAAGGGCGGCTCCGGCGCCGGCCTGAACCTCTCCCGCATCCGCTCCTCCAAGGAGCTCCTCTCCTCCGGCGGCAACGCCTCGGGTCCGGTCTCCTTCATGCGCGGCGCCGACGCGTCCGCCGGAACGATCAAGTCGGGCGGCGCCACCCGCCGCGCGGCCAAGATGGTCGTCCTGGACGTGGACCACCCGGACGTCGAGGACTTCATCGCCACCAAGGTGAAGGAAGAGGAGAAGATCCGCGCCCTGCGTGACGCGGGCTTCGACATGGACCTGGGCGGCGACGACATCACGTCCGTCCAGTACCAGAACGCCAACAACTCCGTCCGTGTGAACGACGAGTTCATGACGGCCGTCGAGAACGGCACCGAGTTCGGCCTGCGTGCCCGTATGACCGGCGAGGTCATCGAGAAGGTCGACGCCAAGGCGCTCTTCCGCAAGCTGGCCGAGGCCGCGTGGGCCTGCGCCGACCCGGGCATCCAGTACGACGGTGTGATCAACAACTGGCACACCTGCCCCGAGTCCGGCCGCATCACCGCGTCCAACCCGTGCAGCGAGTACATGCACCTGGACAACACGTCCTGCAACCTCGCCTCGCTGAACCTCATGAAGTTCCTGAACGACGACGGCAAGGGCAACCAGTCCTTCGACGCCGAGCGCTTCGCCAAGGTCGTCGAGCTCGTCATCACCGCGATGGACATCTCGATCTGCTTCGCGGACTTCCCGACGCAGAAGATCGGCGAGAACACCCGCGCCTTCCGCCAGCTGGGCATCGGCTACGCCAACCTCGGCGCCCTGCTGATGGCGACCGGCCACGCGTACGACTCGGACGGCGGCCGCACCCTCGCCGCGTCGATCACCTCGCTGATGACCGGCACCGCCTACAAGCGCTCCGCCGAGCTGGCCGCCATCGTCGGCCCGTACGACGGCTACGCCCGCAACGCCGATGCCCACAAGCGCGTCATGAAGCAGCACGCCGACGCCAACGCCGTCGCGCCGCGCACCGACGACCTGGACAACTCGATCTGGGCCGCGGCCACCGAGGCCTGGCAGGACGTCCTGCACCTCGGCGAGAAGAACGGCTTCCGCAACTCCCAGGCCTCCGTCCTCGCGCCGACCGGCACCATCGGTCTCGCGATGTCCTGCGACACCACCGGTGTCGAGCCGGACCTGGCCCTGGTCAAGTTCAAGAAGCTCGTCGGCGGCGGGTCGATGCAGATCGTCAACGGCACCGTCCCGCAGGCCCTGCGCCGCCTGGGCTACCAGGAGGAGCAGATCGAGGCGATCGTCGCCCACATCGCCGAGCACGGCGTGGTCGTCGACGCCCCGGGTCTGAAGACCGAGCACTACTCGATCTTCGACTGCGCCATGGGCGAGCGCTCCATCTCCCCGATGGGCCACGTCCGGATGATGGCCGCGATCCAGCCCTGGATCTCCGGCGCGATCTCGAAGACGGTCAACATGCCGGAGTCGGCGACCGTCGAGGAGATCGAGGAGATCTACTTCGAGGCGTGGAAGATGGGCGTCAAGGCGCTCGCGATCTACCGCGACAACTGCAAGGTCGGCCAGCCCCTCTCCGCGAAGAAGAAGGAAGAGGAGAAGGAGGAGGTCACCGCCAAGGCGGAGGACACCATCCGCGCGGCGGTCGAGAAGGTCATCGAGTACCGTCCGGTCCGCAAGCGCCTCCCCAAGGGCCGCCCGGGCATCACCACCTCCTTCACGGTCGGTGGCGCCGAGGGCTACATGACCGCGAACTCCTACCCGGACGACGGCCTGGGCGAGGTCTTCCTCAAGATGTCCAAGCAGGGTTCGACCCTCGCGGGCATGATGGACGCCTTCTCGATCGCCGTCTCGGTCGGTCTGCAGTACGGCGTCCCGCTGGAGACGTACGTCTCGAAGTTCACGAACATGCGCTTCGAGCCGGCCGGCATGACGGACGACCCGGACGTGCGGATGGCGCAGTCGATCGTCGACTACATCTTCCGCCGCCTGGCGCTCGACTTCCTGCCCTTCGAGACCCGCTCGGCGCTCGGCATCCACACCGCCGAGGAGCGTCAGCGCCACCTGGACACCGGCTCGTACGAGCCGCTCGAGGACGACCTCGACACGGAGTCCCTGGCCCAGTCGGCCCCGCTGGCCGCCGTCCCGGCAGCCCCGAAGCCGGCCGCGGTCGTCGAGGTCCAGGCCCCGAAGACGGCGCACTCCAACGCCGAACTGGTCGAGATGCAGCTCGGCGTCTCCGCCGACGCTCCGCTCTGCTTCTCCTGCGGTACGAAGATGCAGCGCGCAGGCTCCTGCTACATCTGCGAGGGCTGCGGCTCGACCAGCGGCTGCAGCTGATACCGGGCATAGCCCGCGCAGCAGGCTGACCAGCAGCTCACGAAGGGGACCGGCCAAGGCCGGTCCCCTTCGTCGTGCCCGTGACCGATCCGGGGGGGCTTGCGGTCGAGGTCTTCACGAAACAGCTCGCCGCCCCGGGTCCGGTCCGTGAACCGCACATCGCCGGGCGAAGAGCAGTTGGTGCGCAGGGCCGTCATGGTGATCATTGTGAGCAGCGGGGCCGATCGGGCGCCCGCAGTTTCACGGGCGGGAGCGGGGGAGACATGTGGAGCGGTGATCAGCTGGATCTCGATGCCTATCTGGCGCGGATCGGCTACGACGGGCCCGTCGGGGAAGACGGGGAACTCCGGCCGGACCTCGGCACGTTGTACGCAGTGCACCGGGCCCACACCGGCGCCATCACCTTCGAGAACCTGGATGTGCTGCTCGGCCACCCCGTCGAGCTGGGCGTCAAGGCCTTGGAGGACAAGCTCGTGCACGGCCGCCGCGGCGGCTACTGCTACGAGCAGAACTCGCTGCTGGCCGCTGCCCTGGAGCGGATCGGCTTCGAGGTCTCCGGGCGCGGCGCCCGCAACCGCACCCGGGGAGACTCCCTGCTCGCGGTGACGCACGCCGTTCTCGTCGCCACCGTCGACGGCGAACCCTGGTTGTGCGACGCCGGGTTCGGCCACCAGGGCCCGCGCGAGCCGGTCTCGCTGGCGCGGCCCGGAGCCGAAGTGGCGCAGGGGGAGTGGACGTACGCCGTCCGCGAGGAGGGCGACGGGATCCTCGTGCTGTGCATGCTGCGCGAGGGAACCTGGCGGGACCTGTACGCGTTCTCCCCGCAGCGCTACTACCCCGTCGACTACACGGTGCTCAACCACTACAGCTCCTCCCACCCCCGATCCGCCTTCATCGGACAGGTGGTCGTCCAGCACCCGGGCGGGCCCGTCCGCCGGGCGCTCGTGGGGCGGGAGCTCACCCGCCTGTATCCCGAAGGGCGGATCGAGCGGGAGTCCGTGGCCCCCGACGAGCTGCTCGCGTTGCTCGACCGGGAGTTCGGGCTTCGGCTGTCCGGGCGGGATGCGGAGGAACTGGCGCGGATCAACCGCGCTGGGGACTGACCGGGGCCGCGCTGGGCCCGTACGATGGCGCGGTGCTGGTCAAGTGGATTCGCTGCACGGTGACGGACCGACGCGGGTTCGAGCGCGGGCAGCGCAAATGGGCGGGGTTGCCCGGCGAGCCCGGATTCCGGGGACAGGGCGGCGGCTGGAGCCGGGGGAGGCAGGGGGTAGCGCATGTCTTCGCGTTTTGGGAGAGCCGTTCCTTCTACGACTCCTTCATGGCCCGGTCGTACGACCGGCTGGCCGCGGCCCAGACCGGCACGTACACCAATGCGCGGGTCACGCTCTTCGACCACCGCTTCGATGTGAAGACCGGTTTCGAGCCGCGGTTCACCGACGCGGACGTCGTGCGCGTGGCCCACACCCGGGTGCGGGAGGGCCGCGTGGACCACTTCGCCCTCATGCAGGAGAAGGTCTGGAATCCCGCCATGGCGGGCTCACCCGGAATGATCCGGGGCCTCTTCGGGGAGGCCCCGGGCCGGGAGTTCCTGGTGCTGTCGATGTGGCACGCCGCCGCCGAACACGGCAAGTACCGTCAGGAGCGGGTCGAACGGCTCTCGCTGCGCGCCCAGACCGAGGCCGACGTGGAAGCCCTCACCGGTGATGTCGTCGACCTCGAACCGTCCTGGACGGTATGACCGTACGACGATCGGCGGGTCGACCGGCGTGCCCGGGTGCCCGGCCCGCCGGTGGCCGAATAGGGTCGTGGAATGGTTCGACCACGGCGCATCGTCCTTGTCCGGCACGGGGAATCGGAGGGCAATGCCGATGACACGGTGTACGAACGGGAGCCCGATCATGCCCTTCGGCTGACCCGCCAGGGGCGCGAACAGGCCGCGGAGGCCGGCGTACGGCTGCGCGAGCTGTTCGGCGACGAGTCCGTCAGCGCGTACGTCTCCCCGTACCGCCGGACCCTGCAGACCTTCCGGGAGCTGCGGCTGGACCCGGCGCGGGTCCGGATGCGCGAGGAGCCGAGGCTGCGCGAGCAGGACTGGGGGAACTGGCAGGACCGGGACGACGTACGGCTGCAGAAGGCGTACCGCGACGCGTACGGGCACTTCTTCTACCGTTTCGCGCAGGGCGAGTCGGGCGCGGACGTGTACGACCGCGTCGGGTCCTTCCTGGAGAGCCTCTACCGCAGCTTCGAGGCCCCGGACCATCCGCCGAACGTGCTGCTGGTGACGCACGGCCTGACCATGCGGCTGTTCTGCATGCGCTGGTTCCACTGGTCGGTGGCCGAGTTCGAGGCTCTCTCCAACCCCGGGAACGGCGAATTCCGGGTGCTTCTGCTGGGTCCGGACGGCCGGTACCGCATGGACCGCCCATTTGAGCGGTGGACCACACCGGAGCCTTATGACCTGGACGGCTAAAGTGGCGCGGGATGACCGCTGACTCCTCTTCCGAAAGGCGCTACGCACGCGCCATGGCCAGCCTCCGCGGGCTGGCTCTGGGTGACGCCCTGGGCTCCCAGTACTTCGTCCCCGTGAACTACCCCCTCCTCAAGCGCCGCGAGCTGCCCGCCGGCACCGAGACCTGGCAGTGGACCGACGACACCGAGATGGCCTGCTCGGTGGTCGCCGTCCTCGCCGCACACGGACGCATCGACCAGGACGCCCTGGCGAGCTCCTTCGCCCACCACCACGACTTCGACCGCGGCTACGGGCCCGCCGTGAACCGGATGCTGCGCCTCGTCCGGGAGGGCGAGGACTGGCGCACGCTGGCCGCCGAGCTGTTCAACGGGCAGGGCTCGTGGGGCAACGGCGCGGCCATGCGCATCGCGCCGCTGGGCG
This sequence comes from Streptomyces sp. NPDC050448, assembly GCF_040655295.1. Taxonomy (NCBI): domain Bacteria; kingdom Bacillati; phylum Actinomycetota; class Actinomycetes; order Kitasatosporales; family Streptomycetaceae; genus Streptomyces; species Streptomyces sp. NPDC050448. Next base: position 82,791 of record NZ_JBFAJR010000020.1, read on the forward strand.
CCTGGTACGCAGACGACCCCGAGCAGGCCACGCATCAGGCGGAGATCTCCGCCTACACCACCCACCAGCACCGCGAGGCGGTGTGCGGGGCGATGGCCGTCGCCGCGGCGGCCGCACTGGCGGCGGATCCGTCCGGTCCGCCGAAGGCCGCCGACCTGCTGGACGGGGTGATCGCCCTGGTGCCGCGCAGCGCCGTCGGCGCCGGGCTGCGTCGGGCACGGGACATGCTGGACTACGGCGACGCGACCACGGTCGCGGCGGTACTGGGCTGCGGGCGGCGCACCAGCGCCCACGACACCGTGCCGTTCGCCCTGTGGTCGGCGGCGCGGTCGCTGGACGACTACCAGCGGGCGTTCTGGACCACCGCGCAGGTGGGCGGGGACGTCGACACGACCTGCGCGATCGTCGGCGGGGTGCTGGGGGCGCGCGGCGACGCGGTGCTGCCCGCCGCCTGGCTGGCCCGCACGGAGGACCTGCCGGCCTGGCTGCCGGAGACGGCGGCGCCTTAGCCGGCGCCGGGGTGGCCGGACCGGGGGAGCGGGCGTCGGCGGTGGGGCGGTACGACCCCCGTTCCGATTGTCACGGTCCTGCCACAGGGCCCCGTGCCGTATGGCTGTAGCCGCACGTCACGGGCCTACCCTGTCCGCTCCGCCGCCTCCGTCGTGACGACGGGGGCGGCCGACAGGGGAGGGGAACCCGATGTCAGAGAACACCGACGGGGTGGCCGATGGCCAGGCCGGGGACACGACCGACGGCGCGACCGGCGGCGCGACCGGGACCGCGACCGGGGGCGCGACCGCCGATGCCGGGCAGCCGGCTCCGGCGAACGGCGGCCCCGGCGAAGCCGCCGAGCCGACCACGGGACCGGCGGCGGGTGCCGCCCTGGGATCCGCTGCGGCCGAGCCCCCGGGGCAGCCTGCGGCGCCACCGACCGGGCCGCCCACGACAGCACCCGCCGTCTGGCCCGCGACAGCACCCGCCGTCTGGCCCCCAGCCGGTCCGCCCACCGCCGGGCCGCCGCCGCCCGGCTGGGACCCCAAGGCGTGGCAGGCCTACCAAGTCCGCCGGCAGCGGGCCAAGTCCGGGGCCTGGTCCATCGCACCGCTGGCGTGGGCCGAAGCCGCACGGCCGGCCCAGGCCGCACCCGTGCCCACCGCCGTCCTGCTGTCCGCCGTCGCCGCGGGCATCGCCGCGGCCCTCTTCCTCGGCGACGGCCTGGGCCCCGGCCTGCTGCTCGCCGTCGTGCCCGCCATCGCCGCCGCGTACGCCGCCGCCCGCGCGGCCCGGCGTACCGCCCGGCCCTGGACGGTGGCCTGGGCGATCGGCTGTGTCGCGCTCCTCGCCGTACCCGCGCTGCGCGACGCCGGCTGGCCCTCCACCCTCGCGCTGCTCGCCGCGGTCCTGCTCGGCGCGCTGGCCCTGCACGGCAGCCGCACCTGGCCCGGCGTGCTGCTCAGCCCGCTCGGCTTCGTCGACGCCACCGTGCTCGGCATCCGCTGGGCCTGGGGCGGGCTGCGCTCGCGCGGTAGCCGGGTGGACCGGAACCGCTGGCTGCCCGTGGTCAAGGCAGCCCTGGTGGCCGCGGTCCTGCTGGTGCTCTTCGGCACCCTCTTCGCCTCCGCCGACGCCGCCTTCGCGGACCTGTTGGGCGGGCTGACCCCCGAGGTCTCCGTCGGCGACGGACCGGTGCGCTTCCTGCTCTTCCTGCTCGGAGCGGTCCTCGCGCTCGCCGCCGCCCGCGCCGCCGCGGCGCCCTCGCGCTGGGACCGGATCCGGGTGGCGCCCGGAAAGCCGCGCTCCCGTGTCGAATGGGCGCTTCCGCTCGTCGTGCTCAACCTGCTCTTCGCCGGTTTCAACGCCGTCCAGCTCGCCGTCCTGTTCGGCGGCTACGACAAGGTCCTGGAGAGCACCGGGCTTCACTACGCCGACTACGCCCGCCAGGGTTTCTGGCAGCTGCTCTGGGCCACCCTGCTCACCCTCGTGGTGATCGCGCTCGCCCTGCGCTGGGCCCCGCGCGCCGGAGCCGGGGACCGGCGGTTCGTCCGCGTCGTACTGGGCACGCTGTGCGCGCTGACCCTGGTCGTGGTCGCCTCCGCGCTGCGCCGGATGGACCTGTACGTGGACGCGTACGGCCTGACCCGGCTGCGCGTGTCGGTGGCCGCGATGGAGCTCTGGCTCGGGCTGGTCATCGTACTGATCATGGCTGCCGGGGTGTCCGGCGCGCGCTGGCTGCCGCGCGCCGTCGCGGCAAGCGCGGCCGCGGCCGTCCTGGTGTTCGGGCTGCTGTCGCCGGACGGCATGGTCGCCGAGAAGAACGTGGCCCGCTTCCAGCAGGACGGCAAGATCGACCTGGCCTACTTCCAGTCCCTGTCGGCGGATGCGGTGCCCGCCCTGGACCGGCTGCCCGAGCCCCGGCGCTCCTGCGCCCTGCGCGGTATCAACAACGAGCTGTCGAAGGGCGGTCGGGTGCCCTGGTACGCGATGACCCTCGGCGAGTACCGGGCCCGGCAGATCCTTCGAGAGCGCCCGGTGACGGCCTCGTACGCGGTGTGCTCGAGCCTGGGCACCTTCGACACCCGCACCGGGTAGCCGCGACCGGCTCATCCCGTACGAGGGCCCGGGCGCGGGAGGTGATCCCGCGCCCGGGCCCTCGTACGTCGCACCGGTCTCAGGCCGCCGGACCGGTCTCCGCGACGGCGCCGTTGAGGGCTTCCAGGTCGCTCTTGCGCACCCGGATCACCAGCAGCGCGGTGGCCAGGGCGAGCCCGGCCATGGCGACGGCCGCGATGAACGCGGTGGAGATGCCCTGGGTGAGGACGAGGTCCCCCCAGGGGTCGGGCAGTCGCCCCGTCTCCTTGAAGGCCGCCACCTGATCGGCGTCCGCGTGGGCCATGAAGTCCGGGAACTGCTTCTCGCCTTCGCTCCGGCTGGCCGTGCCGAAGACGGTGACCAGGATCGACAGGCCGAGTGAGCCGCCCACCTGCTGGCTGGCGTTGAGCAGCCCGGAAGCCGCGCCCGCCTCCCGCTGGGCGACCCCGGAGACGGCGGTCAGGGTGAGGGTCACGAAGTTGAGGCCCATGCCGAAGCCGAAGATCAGCATCGGCCCGAGGACCCCGGAGACGTAGGAACTGTCGGTGCGGATGAACGTCAGCCAGGCCAGCCCGATGCCGGTGAGGCCGGATCCGGCGACCATGAACGGCTTGGGGCCGAAGCGCGGCAGGAAGCGCTGCGAGAGGCCGGCGGCGGTGACGATCGCGACGGTCACGGGCAGGAAGCCGAGCCCTGACTGGATCGGGGAGAAGCCCAGCACGTTCTGCACGAACTGGACGATGAAGAAGAACATGCCGAACATCGCGGCGGCGAGGCCGAGCATGATCAGGTAAGTGCCGGCGCGGTTGCGGTCGGCGAACATCCGCAGCGGGATGATCGGCTCGTGGGCCCGCGACTCGATGGCCACGAAGAGCGCGAGCAGGACGACGGCCGCGGTGAAGGAGGCGAGGGTGAGTCCGTCGCGCCAGCCGTCCTCGGAGGCGCGGATGAACCCGTAGACGAGCGAGGCCATGCCGCCGGTGGAGGCGAGGGCCCCCGCGATGTCGAACCGGCCCGGGTGGCGCTCGGACTCGGTGATGTAGAGCGGGGTGAGCACGGCGATCAGCACGCCGATCGGCACGTTGACGAAGAGCACCCAGCGCCAGTCGAGCCACTCGGTCAGCATGCCGCCGGTCAGCAGGCCGATCGCGCCGCCGCCCGCGGAGACGGCGGCGAACACCCCGAACGCGCGGTTGCGCTCGGGGCCTTCGGCGAAGGTCGTGGTGATCAGGGCCAGCGAGGTCGGCGAGGCGATCGCGCCGCCGACCCCCTGCAGGGCGCGGGCGGCCAGCAGTTGCCAGGGCTCCTGCGCGAAGCCGCCGAGCAGGGAGGCCAGGGTGAACAGCAGGATTCCGGTCAGGAACACGCGGCGCCGGCCGAGGATGTCGCCGGCCCGGCCGCCGAGCAGCAGGAGGCCGCCGAAGGAAAGCGTGTACGCGCTGATGACCCAGGACAGGTCGGTGGTGGAGAAGGAGAGTGCGGTCTGGATGTGCGGGAGTGCGATGTTCACGATCGTCGCGTCGAGGACGACCATCAGCTGGCAGGCGGCGATGACCGCGAGTGCCACGCCGGGACGCCCTTCCCGGCGGGCCGCGCCCGGTATCCGGGGCGTGGCGAGTTGAGAGCCTTTCACCGTGGAACCCCCCATAGTGAAACAGTGAACGCATTCGTTCACTGAGGGTCCACGGTAGGAGGCCCTTGATAGGGAACGCAACCGTTCACTAAGGCTGAAAATGCGTATGGGGGGCGCGTGAGTCGGTCGGAGGTAGGGGCGATGGTGGGTTCGCGCTGGTCAGCGACGGCATCGGGGCGCCGGCGGGGTCAGGAGCTCGAACGGGCGATCCTCGACGCGGCCTTGGAGCAGCTGAGCACCGTCGGCTGGAACGCGCTCACCATGGAGGGTGTCGCGGCCCGCGCGCACACCGGCAAGGCGGCGGTGTACCGGCGCTGGCCCTCGAAGGCGGACCTGGTGGCCGAGGTGCTGCGGACCGGGCTGCCGCCGATCGGAGGGATCGCCGACCACGGATCGATCCGGGGTGACCTCCTCCGGTTGTGTGTGCGGATGCGGGACGTGATGGAATCGCGCACCGGCCAGGCGCTGCGTGCGGTCCTTCACGAATGCGATCATGCCCATGCGGGCCGGTTCCATGACGTCATCAGGTCGGGGCTGCACGAGCCGGCCCACCGCCTGATCAGGGAGCTTGTCCAGCGGGGGATCGAGCGGGGAGACGTGCGGCCGGATGCGACGGATCCGTTTGTCGCCGACGTCATTCCGGCGATGATGATGTACCGCGCGAAGGTGTGCGGGAGCGAATGGGCGGATCCGGACATCGCGGAAATGATCGATCAGGTGATGGTGCCGCTGCTCAGGGCGTGAGACGCCGTGCGGACTCCACCCGGGCCGGGGTGTGCAGGCGGCTCCGGGCGGCGTAACCTTGCTGGCGCCATGCCGTACGAAGCACCCACCCACACCGTCGAACGCTCCCTCCGTGCAACCACCGGTGCCAAGGTCATCGCCGGGGTCGACGAAGTCGGACGAGGGGCCTGGGCCGGTCCCGTCACCGTATGCGCGGCGATCACCGGTCTGCGCCGGCCGCCCGCAGGGCTCACCGACTCCAAACTGCTCACCCACAAGCGACGCGATGCGCTCCTCGACGTCCTGGAGGACTGGGTCACCGCTTACGCCCTGGGGCACGCCTCCCCGGAGGAGATCGACGGACTCGGGATGACCGCCGCCCTGCGGCTCGCCGCGGAGCGCGCCCTGGAGGCGCTGCCCGTGCGCCCCGAAGCGGTGATCCTCGACGGCAAGCACGACTATCTCGGGCCGCCCTGGCGGGTTCGTACGGTGATCAAGGGTGACCAGTCCTGCGTCTCCGTCGCCGCGGCCTCGGTGATCGCCAAGGTCAGGCGCGACCGCATGATGGCCGAACTCGGTCAACAGGGCGGTGGAATCGAGGACTTCGCCTTCGGTCACAACGCCGGATACCCCTCGCCCGTGCACCGGGCCGCGCTGGAGGAGCTGGGGCCCACCCCATATCACCGGCTCTCGTGGTCGTACCTCGATGCGCTGCCCCGGTGGCGCCACCTCAAGAAGGTGCGCCGCAGCGAGGAATCGATGGAGCTGGAAAACGGAGGCCAACTCGGCTTCGATTTCTGATCGCACCCACGTGCCACCCACCGGTACGTTTCGTACCGGTGTTTGATAGACATCAACTCATGCCTCTCACCCCCGAGGAGCCTCAGATTCACGAGAGTGCCCAGGGTCCCCGCGTCACGCCGGCCGCGAGCCGCACCGCGCAGACCCCCCGCCCCGTACCTGGTCCGCGTCCCGCCGCCGTTCCGCGGCCCGGACGTCCCGGTCCCTCCCCCGCAGCCGCAGGCCGTGCGGGCGGTACCTCCAGGCCCGCACCGCCCGCACAGCGCGCGTCGCAGGCCACCCCCGGGCCCGTTCCCACAACCCCCACCGCACCGTCCGTCTCCGCGGCGGTGCCGCAGATCCAGCTGATCCCGGCCTCCGCCGAGGGCGCGCTGGACGCGGCCGAAGAGGCCGTCGACCTGTTGCTCGACACCGGGCGCGCGCCCGGCGACATCCTGGTGCTCACCACCGGTGACCCGCACCCGTGGGCCGCGCACGAGCTGTCCTTCGGCGAGGCCGCGTACTGGGCCCTGCACGACGCCGGGGACGACGTCTTCTACGCGGACGCGGCGCAGGTCGAGCGCGCCGCGGGCCGTCCCGTCGTGGTCTTCGCGGCCAACGGCGGACCGGTCGGGGCGACCGCCGCCGCCCTGCCGACCGCGCTCACGCGGGCCGGTGCGCTGCTCATCGTGTGCGGCGACCCGCAGCAGATCAACTCGGTGCTGGGCGCGGGCGTCTGACGCCCCGTACCCCGGCACGGGCAAGGGGCGGGGCTGGCCGGGAGCCGGCCCCGCTGAAGCCCGAGGCCTGACCTGCCGTACGCCCGCTCCAGGGTGTACGGCCGTGAGGGCTGCCCGCGCGTGGTGACTCCGTGTGCTGAAGGTGCCTCAGTCGTCTCGTGTGCGTGGTCCGTACGGGTGCGGGCGGGTGCCTCGGTACTGGCGCCGGCGAGTCGGCGTACGGATGTGGCCGGGTCTGCGGGCCTCAGCGCGCGGCGGTTCGGCGCAGGACCTCGGTCGCGCCACCGCCGGTGCGCAGGGCCACCGCGGGGAACTCGGCCACGGTGTCCCCGAGGCGCTCGGGCCGCGAGTCGGAGCTGGGCCGCCGGCCGCCCCGGCCTTCGCCCAGCACCTGCCAGCCGCCGCGGGTCAGCGTGATGTACGCGCCGCAGCGCAGCCCGTGCAGGGTGCAGGCGTCCCGCAGCCCCCACATCCAGGCGCCGTCCTCCTCGGTCCACCGCTCGTCGCCCTCGCGGCAGTACAGCAGCACCGCCGTGCGCACCGGGGTCCGGCGTCGCAGGTCGTGCGGGATGACCCGGCGCAGCCCGGAGAGCAGGGCGTTGCGGTACTCCCAGCCGTCGGCCGAGGCCGATCGCTGGACGAAGGAGACGCTCGCGACGAGCTGTTCCTCGGGGCCGAGTACGGCGATCATCGCGGTCGAGGGCACCGGACTGTGCCGGGAGTGGAGCCCGCTGACGACCTCGCGCGGATTGCGCAGCAGGGGGACACCCGCCGCTGTCCACTCGGCGGGTTCCAGCAGTCGGCCGTGCCGGCTGGCGCCGCCGACTGCCGTTGTCAGAGACGTGGTCGAGGGCGGGGCGAATCCGAAGGTCACGGTCCTCCCTTCGGGTACACGCCCGCGGACGGGCACAGCTGGAGTGCGGGCACGCCGCGGCGCGGCCCAGGAGAGCGCCGTCGAGCCGAGCGGGAGCACTCCGATTCTCGCGTGGCCCGTGAGCATGCGGCAACGAGCAATTGGCGCCGCCGACCGGAATTCGCCGGTATGCCGTTCATATCCTTGCCCCGTCACGCCGAAGTTGACTCATTCGGCTATGGCTGAAGCGCCAGTACCAGCGGAAACACTCCCTTCGCGCCTGCCCGCCGCAGCAGCCGGGCGGCCACCGCGAGGGTCCAGCCGCTCTCCGCCCGGTCGTCCACGAGGAGTACGGGCCCTGCTGCCTCCGCCAGACTCGACGCCAGCGCCGGAGGCACGGTCAAGGCCTGGTGGAGTGCGCGCACGCGCTGTGCGCTGTTGGAGGAGGGCAGGCCGAACTGCGGGGCCTGATCCGTGTACGCGAGCGCCCCGAGCAGCGGAAGCCGTCCGACCTCCGCGATCCGCGCGGCCAGCGAGCCGACCAGCTGAGGCCGGCTGTGTGAGGGGAGGGCCACCACGCCCACGGGCCGGGCGGGCGCGTCCGGGGCCCCGGAGGCCCAACCGCCCTGGCCTCGGGCCCAGTCGGCGAGTACCGCCACCACGGCCTGCGCCACATCGTCCGGAATCGGCTGGTCTGGAGCTTGCGCCGCGAGCATCGGACGCAGCCGGTTGCCCCAGCCGATGTCGGACAGCCGGCCCAGCGCCCGTCCGGTGGAGGCCTGTTCCCCGGCAGGGATGCGGCCCTTGAGGTCCACGCCGACCGCAGCCAGCCCGGTCGGCCACATCTTGCGGGGCTCCAGCTCCACGCCGGGCCGGCCGAGCTCCCCGCGCGCCGTGTCGAGCGCGGTGGCCGAGACGTCCGCCGTGAACCGGGCCCCGGCGCAGTTGTCGCAGCGGCCGCAGGGCGCGGCCTCCTCGTCGTCCAACTGGCGGCGCAGGAACTCCATCCGGCAGCCGGTGGACGCCGCGTAGTCCCGCATCGCCTGCTGTTCGGCGGCCCGCTGACGTGCCACCCAGGCGTAGCGCTCGGCGTCGTACACCCACGGCTCGCCCGTCGAGGTCCAGCCGCCCTTGACCCGGTGCACCGCGCCGTCAACGTCGAGGACCTTGAGCATCGTCTCCAACCTGGTGCGCCGCAGGTCGACCAGCGGCTCCATGGCGGGCAGCGACAGCGGCCGGCCCGCCTGGGCCAGGACCTCGAGAGTGCGGCGTACCTGCTGCTCCGGCGGGAAAGCGACCGAGGCGAAGTACTGCCAGATGGCCTCGTCCTCCCGGCCGGGCAGCAGCAGCACCTCCGCGTGCTCCACCCCACGGCCGGCGCGGCCGACCTGCTGGTAGTAGGCGATGGGAGAGGACGGCGAGCCCAGGTGCACCACGAACCCCAGGTCGGGCTTGTCGAAGCCCATGCCCAGCGCCGAGGTGGCCACCAGGGCCTTGACCCGGTTCGCCTGGAGATCGTCCTCGGCCTGCTGGCGGTCGGCGTTCTCCGTCTTGCCGGTGTACGAGGAGACCGTGTGCCCGCGGTGGCGCAGGTACGCGGTGACCTCCTCGGCGGCCGCCACCGTAAGCGTGTAGATGATTCCGGAGCCCGGGAGCTCGCCGAGGTGGTCGGCGAGCCAGGCCAGCCGGTGCGCCGCGTCGGGCAGGGTCAGCACGGCGAGGCTCAGGCTCTCGCGGTCCAGCGGGCCGCGCAGCACGAGCGCGTCCGTGCCGGCTCCGGTGCCCAGCTGCTCGGCGACGTCGGCGGTCACGCGGGCGTTGGCCGTGGCGGTCGTGGCCAGCACCGGGACACCGGGCGGAAGGTCGGCCAGCATCGTGCGCAGGCGCCGGTAGTCGGGGCGGAAGTCGTGCCCCCAGTCCGAGATGCAGTGGGCCTCGTCCACGACGAGCAGGCCCGTCGCGGCGGACAGCTTGGGCAGCACCTGGTCGCGGAAATCGGGGTTGTTGAGCCGCTCGGGGCTCACCAGCAGGACGTCGACCTCGCCCGCCGCGACCTCCGCCTGGATCCCCTCCCACTCCTCGGGATTGGCGGAGTTGATGGTGCGGGCGTGGATCCCGGCGCGGGCGGCGGCCTCTACCTGATTGCGCATCAGCGCGAGGAGCGGGGAGACGATCACGGTGGGACCGGCGCCGTTCGCCCGCAGCAGCGAGGTGGCGACGAAGTACACCGCGGACTTGCCCCAGCCTGTGCGCTGCACCACCAGCGCCCGCCGCTTGTCCGCGACGAGGGCCTCGATCGCGAGCCACTGGTCCTCGCGCAGTCGGGCGGTGCCCGTGGGGTCGCCCACGAGACGGGCCAGTACGGAGTCGGCCGAGGTCCTCAGGTCTGCGTTCATGCCCCCATGCAACCCGATGGCTACGACATCGCGCCAATGGCGCCCTGAACCTGTGGATGTTGAATGATCAACACTTATCCACAGGGCTTTCCGGATCCCGTCGTCCGCGGGACCGTCGGGGCATGACGAACGACCGTGAATCACGCACCCCGTCCGACCGGCCCTCCTTCAGCCCGTCCGGACCCGCCCTCGACCCCCGGATCACCCTGCGCAGCCCGGCCGAACTGGCCGACGCGCTGCCCTACATGCTCGGCTTCCATCCCAGCGACTCCCTCGTCATGGTCGCCGTGCACGGCGAGGGCGGCCGCTTCGGCGGCCGGCTCCGCGTCGGCATCCCCTCGGCCCCCGCGGAATGGGAGGACACCGCCCGGCAGGTCGCGGACTGCCTGATCCGGGGCAGCGAGCGGCGTGGCGGCAAGCCCGACGGCATCGTCGTCTTCCTCTGCCAGGACCCGGCCGGCGGCGAGAGCGGCCAGCGGGTGATGACCCGGCTGCGGCCGCTGGCCCAACGCATCCGGCTGGCCTGCGGCGCGCTCGACGTGCCCGTGATGGAGGCGCTGTGCATCTCCGGCGGCCGGTACTGGTCCTACTGCTGCCCCGACGAGCGGTGCTGCCCGGCCGAGGGCAGCCCGCTGGCCGCGACCGGTACCTCGGTGATGGCGGCGACCGCCACCTTCGCCGGACTCCAGGTCAGGGGCTCGCTCCGGGAGATCGAGAGCCGGCTGGCACCGCTGCGCGGCGGTGTGGCGGTGGAGATGGAGCGGGCCCTGGACCGGGCGGCCGCAGCCCTCGTGCCGAAGATCCTCGCGGGAGCCACCCGGCAGGAGGTCGGTGCGGAGAGCATCACACTGGCCCGGACCCTGATGCAGCGGATGACCCTGGCCCCGCCCGTCGAGGGCGGCCCGGGAGCCGACGACTGGGACGACGCGCTGCTCGGCCACGACGAGGCCGCCACACTGATCCTCGGCCTCCAGGACCGCGAGATCCGGGATGTCGCGGCCGAGTGGATGGAGGGCGAAGAGGCAGCCCCCGCCCTGCGGCTGTGGCGGGCGCTGGCCCGCCGCTGCGTCGGGGCCTACGGGGAGCACGCGGCAGCCCCGCTCACCCTCGCCGGCTGGGTCTCGTGGTCCACCGGGGACGAGCCGACCGCCCGGATCGCCCTCGGGCTGGCCCTGCGGGCCGACGCCGAGTACCGCTTCGCCCAGCTGCTCCACCACGCCTGCAACGAGGGCATCGACCCGGAGGGGCTGCGGGCCTGCCTGCGGGAGGAGCGGCGGCGCCGGGAACCCCGCCGCAAGCGCGCGGCGGCCACCACCCGCCCTCCGGGCCGCCGGGAAGCTCAGCCCCGCCGCGAGACCCGCCGCACCGCGGGGAGCGACCAGTGAGGCGGGACCGGGTCCGGGGCCGGGGTGTGGGCCCGGGCCGGGTGAATCCCGTGCGGCGGATCCGGAACGTCGTGATCACCGCCGTTCGGCGGCGGATCCCTCACCGGCACGGCTCTGTACGGGCGCAGCCGCCACCGGGGCCCGTGACCCGGGCGGGGGCAGGGGCGTTCAGCTGGAGGGTGGCGGGGGCCCGGCCGCGCCGCCCAGCGAAACCGGCCGGAGCGCAGACAGCCCAGACAAGGCGACCCATGGCCCACTCCGTACCGCCCGCCCGCAGGACCGAGCTCCCGCCCGTGCACGGCGCCGTCATCTGCGTCGCCGCGCCCTGCCTGGTCATCTCGCCGGAGCACGGCCAGCTGACCGGACGGGGGATCGACGGGATCTACCGCTCCGGGCGGAGGCTGCTCTCCCGTTGTGTGCTCCGGGTCGGCGGCCGGGACCCGGTCGCCGTCCAGGGACGCAGCCTCGGATCCGACCGGGCCGTCTTCACCGCGACCGTCCGTACCGGCGCCGAAGCGGGCCCCGACCCCGACATCGGCGTGGAACGGGTCCGCCACGCGGATGGCACCGAGCGGATCACCCTGCGCAGTTTCACGGCCCGGCCGCTGCGCCTCCCGGTGGAGGTGTCGCTCGGCACCGACCTGGCCGAGCTGGCCGCGGTGGCCGCCGGCCGGGCCGGGCCCGAACTGCCGGCCGGGGTGCACGCCGCCGGGCTGCGCTGGAGCACCGGGGAGGCTCAGGCCGTCACCGCGGCCGAGCCCGCCCCGGACGACGCGCTCGCCTCGGCGGGGCTGCTGCGCTGGCAGCTCGAACTGGGGCCGGGCGAGTCCCGCACCATCGTGCTGCGGACCACACAGGACCGCACGGCACGGGCACCGGCGGGGCGGGTGGCCAATCCGCTGGCCGACGCCCGGGCCGAGGGGGACGACCCTCGCGTCGAGGCCTGGTTCCGCACGAGCGTCGAGGACCTCGGCGCGCTGCTGATGCGGGATCGCGAGGAGCCGGCCGACGCCTTCGCCGCGGCCGGGGTGCCCTGGCGGCTCGGGCTGGCTCCGGCGGAGTCCCTCTGGGCCGCCAGGATGGCGCTGCCGCTCGGGACCGGGCTGGCCGCGGCCACCCTGCGCACCCTCGCCCGGACTCAGACCGGCGGCCGTGGCACCGACGCCGGGAAGATCCCGGGGCCGCTGCGCGCGGCGGGTCCGCAACTGCCGCCGGGGTGCACCGGCATCGAGGCGACACTCGCCTTCCCGGCGGTGCTCGCCGAGGCCCGGCGCTGGGGGATGCCCGAGGAGGAGGTGGCGCGGCTCCTCCCGGCGGCCGAGCGGTGCCTGGACTGGCTGCGCGGCGCCCTGGGGCAGGACGGGTTCCTGGCCGATCCCGATCCCGGGCCCCGACGCTGCGAGACCCAGACCCACGCCCACCGGGCCGCGCTGCTCGGGGCCGACCTGCTCGCCGGATGCGGGCGGCCCGGCGCCGAGGAGTGGCGCGAGTGGGCGGCCGCGCTGCGGGAGCGGTTCCGGGACGGGTTCTGGATCGACGGCCCGGACGGCGGACGGCCCGCGGCGGCGCTGCACCCCGACGGGCGGCCCCTGCCCCGCCTGACGGGGGCCGCCGCCCACCTCCTGGACACCGGCCTGCTGGGCGGCGGCCGGCTCGCCCCGGGGCTGCTGGACCCGGTCCGCACCGAACAGCTCGCCCGCCTCCTCGGGGCCCCCGCCATGGATTCCGGATGGGGGCTGCGGAGCATGGCGTTCCGGGAGCCGGGGCACAACCCCTTCGGCCACCGCTCGGGCGCGGTGCGGGCGTACGAGAGCGCCGTGGCGGTCGTCGGGCTGGCCCAGGCCGGCTTCGAGAAGGAGGCCGCCGGACTGCTGCGGGGCCTGCTGGACGCGGCGGAGAGCTTCGGGTACCGGCTGCCGGAGATGTACGCCGCCGAGCAGCGCACCGCGGGCAGCGCCCCGCTTCCGCACCCGGCGGCCTGCCGCCCCGCAGCGGTGGCCGCTGCCGCCGGGGTTCACGCACTGACCGCCCTCGCCGGGATCCGTCCCGACGCCCCTGCGGGCACGGTCGCCCTCGCCCCGCTGCCCGGTGCTCCCCTCGGCGCCCTCCGGTTCTCCGGCCTGCGGGTCTCGGGTGAACCGTTCGCCGTCCGGATCAGCCGGCTCGGCCTCGGCATGGTGGAGGAGGCGGCCAATGCGCTCCAACTGGGCGGGTAGCCTGGCGATCGCCGCCTCCGGGATCACCAAAGCTCTGTTTATCGTCAGGCAGACGACTATGATCGCGGCATGTCGCCCTACGACCCGTCGGCCTATCCGCCCTTCGCTGTCACCGTCGACCTGGTCGTGCTCACCGTGCGGCGCCACGCGCTGTGTGCGCTGGTCGTCCGGCGGGGTGAGCAGCCGTTCCAGGGACGCTGGGCCCTGCCCGGCGGCTTCGTGCGCGGAGACGAGGACCTGGCCGCGGCCGCGGCCCGGGAGCTCTCCGAGGAAACCGGCCTGTGCGCCCACGATCCGGCCGAGCCCGGCGCGGGCAACGGGGCGCACCTCGAACAGCTGGCCACGTACGGGGATCCGAAGCGCGATCCGCGCATGCGTGTCGTCAGCGTGGCGCATCTGGTCCTGGCTCCGGACCTGCCCGCACCCCGGGCGGGCGGAGACGCCAACAGCGCGCGCTGGGCCCCCATCGAGGAGCTCCTCCCCGTCGAGGACGAGGCGGCCTCGGGGCTCGCCTTCGACCACGCCCGGATCCTCGCCGACGGCGTCGAGCGGGCCCGCTCCAAGATCGAGTACTCCTCGTTGGCCACGGCCTTCTGCCCGCCCGCGTTCACCGTCGGCGAGCTGCGGCGGGTCTACGAGGCCGTGTGGGGCGTGGCCCTCGACCCCCGCAACTTCCACCGCAAGGTCACCGGTACCCCCGGGTTCCTGGTGCCGGCCGGGGGGACGACGACCCGTCAGGGCGGCCGGCCCGCCCAGCTGTTCCGGGCCGGCGGGGCGACCCTGCTCAACCCGCCGATGCTGCGCCCGGAAGTCTGAGGCTCCGCCACCCGCGCCCTCGCCACCGGCGTCGCCCCCCGCACAGTCGCCGGCACCGCTCTCCACGCCGAGAGCCGGGCCGTGGCCGACACGGGTGCGAACGCACCCTGGGTGCACCGAAAATCGGATATATCGCGTTATCTTGCTTGCGGTACTCACGTTGCCGCAGTGCGGTCTCACCCCCCGCGAGAGAAGCGATGCTCCAGGCCATCGGACTCACCAGCACACCCCGTCGAGACCTCCCGCCCCTGGTGGACGACCTCACGTTCGAGGCCCGCCCGGGGACCGTGACCGCCCTCCTCGGCGAACCGGGATCGGGCAAGACCACCGCGCTGCGGCTCATGCTCGAACTCGAACCGGGCCGCGGCGTCACCTACTTCCGCGGACGCCCGCTGCACCGGATCCCGCATCCCGGCCGTGAGGTCGGAGTGCTGTTCGGCGACGTCCCGGGCAACCCGGCGCGGACCGTCCGGGGCCAGCTGCGGATGCTGTGCGCCGCCGCCGGGGTGCCGGCCTCCCGGGCCGACACCATGCTGGAGGTCGTCGGCATCGCGGGCCTGCGCGACCAGCGGCTCGGCTCGCTCTCGCTCGGCATGGACCGCCGGGTGGGACTGGCCGCGGCACTGCTCGCCGACCCGTGCACGCTGCTCCTCGACGAGCCCGCCGCCGGACTCTCGCCCCGCGAACGCGGCTGGCTGCACGGGCTGCTGCGCGGCCACGCCTCCCTCGGCGGCGCGGTGCTCTTCACCACCGACGACGCGAAGGAGGCCGCCCGCAGCGCGGACCGGGTCGTCAGCATCGAGGCAGGCCGGCTCGTCGCCGACCAGGACGCAGCCGAGTTCGCCCGTACCCGGTTGCGGCCGCGGGTCGCCGTGCGCAGCCCGCACGCCGCCCGGCTCGCCGACGTACTCGGCCGGGAGGCCCGGGCCGCCCGGCGCGCGGTGGAGATCGTCGAGGAGACCGGCAGCCGCCTGTCGGTGTACGGCAGCAGCTGCGCGGAAGTCGGCGAAGCGGCGTTCCGGCACGGTGTGCTGGTCCACCAGCTCGCCGACGAGACCGGGGACGCCGGCGCACCGCGCCCGCCCGTACCGCCGGTGCCGCAGGCACGCACCGAGCCCGGCGGGGACCCGGCGAACGCTTCCGCCCCGGCCGAAGCCGGCTGCCTGCCCACCCCCGGCGGCAGCCGCTCGGCCGCCCACAGCGGGCGCCCGGCCTCGACGGTGCGCCGGGTGGGCGGGCCGCTGCGGCCGCTGCGCTACGAGCTGCGCCGGGTCTTCGGTACCGCCACGCCCGCCCTCACCGCAGCCGTCGTCGTCGCCGTCTCCGCCGTCACCGCCCTGGTGCTGGCCCGGGCCGGCGGCACCCCGCAGAACCGGCTGCTCGCCGCCTGGCCGGAGCTGCTGCCGCTGCCCCCCGCCGCCCTCGGCGCAGGGCTGCTCGGCGCCCTGGCCTTCGGCGAGGAGTACCGTTACCCCGCGCTCGCGGCCGACCGCGGCACCGTGCCGCGCCGGATGGGCCTGCTTGCCGCCAAACTCGCCGTCTGCGCCGGCCTCGCCCTGGTGTTCGGCGCGCTCGCGGTCGCCGCCGACGCCGCCGCCTTGAAGCTCGTCTTCGACCGCGGCCCGCTGCGCACCCCCGCGGAATGGGTCTCCCCGGCCGCGAGTTGGGCCGGGCTGCTCATCGGCTGTGCCTGGGCCGGCGTGCTGGCCTCCGGCGTCTTCCGGTCGGCCGCCGCGGGCCTGGCCGCCGTGCTCGCCGTACCGGTCGTGGTCGTTCCGCTCGTACGCAAGGCGCTGGAGGGTCCGTCCGCGTACCCGGCGAGCGGACTCGCGGCCCGGCTGCGCGGGCTGGTCTGGGCGCAGTGGCCCCCGGAGGCGGACCGGCTGGTCGTGGGGGCCTTGCGGATGATGGCCCAACCTGTCGGCACCGCACTGGTGTTGTCGCTGATGGTCCTGTTGTGCGCCTATGGGTTCACAGGACTGCGCAGCCGCGTCCGTTGGTAAGGGACCGTTCGTGATCGTTCCGGTGCCGGAGAAAGTCCCAACGGGACCGAACTGGTCCGCATCACATGAACCGGACCGCAACTCCCCGCAAAGAGCCCGGTTCTTTACGATAAGTCGTCAATTGCGTAGGTGGCGCCGATCACCCTTTCGTGTGCTTTTCACCAAAGACCTCAAGGGTCATGGAGGCAAGGCCGACAAAGGATTCGTGAGTACCCTTGCGCACACCATGATGACCGCCGCCCGCCATGCCGACTCCGGCCTCGCCGGCCCGGGCGAACTCGACCGCTACCCCTACGCGGAAGCCTCCGGGACCGACCGCGTCGGAGCGCCCCACTGGGACGGCGCCGACGTCGAGTTGAGCCGGGTCGGCCGCCGCGCGGCAGGCAGCCGCGGCCGCGGACTGCACGGCCAACTCGTCCAGCAGCTCGGCCAGATGATCGTCTCCGGCGACCTCGGCGCAGACCGCCCGCTCGTCCCCGAGGAGATCGGCCAGCGCTTCGAGGTCTCCCGCACGGTGGTCCGCGAATCGCTGCGCGTGCTGGAGGCCAAGGGCCTCGTCAGCGCCCGCCCCAACGTCGGCACCCGCGTCCGGCCGGTCGCCGACTGGAACCTGCTCGACCCCGACATCATCGAATGGCGCGCATTCGGCCCCCAGCGCGACGACCAGCGCCGCGAGCTCAACGAGCTCCGCTGGACCATCGAGCCGCTCGCCGCCCGCCTCGCCGCCGGCCACGGCCGCCCCGACATCCAGCAGCGCCTCGCCGACATGGTCGAGATCATGGGCCACGCCCTCGGTCAGGGCGACGCGATCACCTTCGCGCGCGCCGACAACGAGTTCCACGCGCTCCTCATCCAGGTCGCGGGCAACCGCATGCTGGAGCACCTCTCCGGCATCGTCTCCGCCGCGCTCCAGGTCTCCGGAAGTCCCGTCACCGCCTGCGACCGCCCGAGCGAGGCGTGCGTCGCGCACCACGCGCGGATCGTCGAGGCCCTCGCCGCCGGCGACGCGACGGGCTCCGAGAACGCGATGCGTCAGCTCCTGACGGTGCATCCGGAGGTCGAGCGCGTGGTCCCGGCCCCGCGCGAGCACTGACGGGCGGACGGACGGCGGCGCGGGAGTGCTCGCACGTGTCGCCGGGCCCTGGAGGTACCCGGGACGGAGTTCGGCGGGGGTACCTCCTGGCGGTAGCCGGGGAGACGGCTCGGCGGCACCGGCGTGCGCAGGCCTTCGATCACAGCTCGGCGGCGGCATGCGCGGGCCTTCGAGCGCGGGTCAGCGGACATCGGCCCCGGCGGGGGCCGACCTCGTGCACCCGTCGGCGACGTCGCACGGCCCGCGACCTCGCGCGACGGCATCCGGCCGCGTCCGGGCCCCTGCGTATGACCGTATGACCGGCAGCGGGGCAATCGGGGTGTGACTCGGGCCACGAAGAATTGGGCGTAACACTCCGCGAGGTCAAGCGATGACCTAGAGAGGTGATGGCCGACGGAGGGAAGACAGCAGCCCTTGCGGGCGCTGTGCAGCTCCCCGGCCCCTGCCCGCGCCCCCGGCCCATCCCCAGTCGGTGGTCGTCGGCTCCGGTCCAGCACCACCCGGCCGGGGTCGGAAGCCGTTTCCATCGTTCCGAGAGGTTGTTCGTGTCGGCCAGCACATCCCGTACGCTCCCGCCGGAGATCGCCGATTCCGAGTCTGTGATGGCGCTCATCGAGCGGGGCAAGGCCGAGGGGCAGATCGCCGGCGATGACGTGCGTCGGGCCTTCGAGGCTGACCAGATTCCTGCGACCCAGTGGAAGAATGTTCTGCGCAGCCTCAACCAGATCCTCGAGGAAGAGGGTGTGACGCTGATGGTCAGTGCCGCGGAGTCGCCCAAGCGCACCACCCGCAAGAGCGTCGCAGCGAAGACCCCGGCCAAGCGGACGGCCACGAAGACCGTCGCGGCGAAGACGACGGCTGCGCGGACCGTCGCCGCCGCGGCACCTGCGGCCGAAACGGTGGACCCGGAGTCCGTGGACGCTCTCGCAGAGGAGCCCGGAACCGAGCCCGCCGCGAAGAAGACGGCGGCGAAGAAGACGGCGGCCAAGAAGGCCGCACCCGCCAAGAAGACCGCCGCCAAGAAGACGGCGGCGAAGAAGACCGCCTCCAAGAAGGACGCCGACGAGGCCGGCGAGGAGGAGCCCCTCGAGGAGGGCCCCGGCGCCGCCAAGGCGGAAGCCGAGGAGGAAGAGGACAGCGGCGAGAGCAAGGGCTTCGTCATCTCCGATGACGAGGACGACGCCCCGGCCCAGCAGGTCGCCGTGGCCGGCGCCACCGCCGACCCGGTCAAGGACTACCTCAAGCAGATCGGCAAGGTCCCCCTCCTCAACGCCGAGCAGGAGGTCGAGCTCGCCAAGCGGATCGAGGCGGGCCTGTTCGCCGAGGACAAGCTGGCGAACTCCGACAAGCTGGCACCCAAGCTCAAGCGCGAGCTGGAGATCATCGCCGAGGACGGCCGCCGCGCCAAGAACCACCTGCTGGAGGCCAACCTCCGCCTCGTGGTCTCCCTGGCCAAGCGCTACACCGGCCGCGGCATGCTCTTCCTGGACCTGATCCAGGAGGGAAACCTGGGCCTGATCCGCGCGGTCGAGAAGTTCGACTACACCAAGGGCTACAAGTTCTCCACGTACGCGACCTGGTGGATCCGGCAGGCGATCACGCGCGCCATGGCCGACCAGGCCCGCACCATCCGCATCCCGGTGCACATGGTCGAGGTCATCAACAAGCTGGCCCGTGTCCAGCGCCAGATGCTCCAGGACCTGGGTCGCGAGCCCACCCCGGAGGAGCTGGCCAAGGAACTCGACATGACCCCCGAGAAGGTCATCGAGGTCCAGAAGTACGGGCGCGAGCCGATCTCCCTGCACACGCCGCTCGGCGAGGACGGCGACAGCGAGTTCGGTGACCTCATCGAGGACTCCGAGGCGGTCGTCCCGGCGGACGCCGTGAGCTTCACGCTCCTGCAGGAGCAGCTGCACTCGGTGCTCGACACGCTGAGCGAGCGCGAGGCCGGCGTGGTCTCGATGCGCTTCGGCCTCACCGACGGACAGCCGAAGACCCTCGACGAGATCGGCAAGGTCTACGGCGTCACGCGCGAGCGGATCCGTCAGATCGAGTCCAAGACGATGTCGAAGCTGCGCCACCCGTCCCGCTCCCAGGTCCTGCGCGACTACCTGGACTGACCGGGCCGAGGGCCGTACCGAGGTGGCCGTGCGCGGGTGCGCACGGCCACTTGGCGTCCCACTCTGGGTGGAGTCATGCACACTCAGAGTCAGGAGGCCTCATGCGTCGTCCCTTTGCCCGTGCTCTGGCGGGCGCGCTGACCCTGGTGGCGGGAGCGGCCGCGGCGCCGCTGGCCCAGGCGCCGCACGCAGCCGCGGACAGTGTGGTGATCGGCGGGAAGCCGGTGAAGGCGGCCGACAGCCCTTGGGTGGTGGCCCTCGCCAGCCGTGACCGGTTCGGGGGTACGCGGGGCGGCCAGTTCTGCGGGGGCGTCATCGTGGGCCCGACGAAGGTGCTGACCGCGGCCCACTGCCTGGGCCGCCAGGTGCTGGGCGGCCCGATCGAGTCCGTCCCCGACTTCCGGGTGATCACCGGGCGTACGGAGCTCCGGGCGGCCGAGGGCCGGGAGATCGCGGTCCGCTCGGCCCGGGTGAACCCGGGATACGACGCACGCAGCAATGCGGGGGACCTGGCCGTTCTGGAGCTCGACGAGGCCGTGCCCGCGCACTACGTGCTCCCCATGGCGGGGGACGGACATCCCGGCTACGCGGCGGGCGGCGAAGCGGCCGTGTACGGCTGGGGCGACACGAGCGGATTTGGTGACTACGCGTACGCGCTGCGCGCCGCGCGGGTGACGGTGCTGGCGGACGAGGTCTGCCGGCGTGCCTACCCGGGGGACGCGGACGGGCAGTACCGGCCGGAGTCCATGGTGTGCGCGGGGCACCGCGACGGCGGGAGGGACGCCTGCCAGGGGGACAGCGGCGGGCCGCTTGTCGCCCAGGGCCGGCTCATCGGGCTGGTGTCCTGGGGGCGAGGCTGCGGGCGCCCCGACAGCCCGGGGGTGTACACGAAGATCGCGCCGCTCACCGGCTTCGTGACAGCCCCGGAGACGGCCGCGCGGCAACGCGTCGGCCATGACATCGCATGGGGTGCCCAAAGGGGCTCCGGACCGCCTGCACGGCCCGCACGGGGGCATGTGACGGGCGAGCCGCCGGGCGCCTCGGGAGCACCGGGGGGACTGCGCCGCCGCAAGGGCCGCTAGGGGGTGTCCGGCGGATCATGGCCGGGCCCGGGCCTATCCGGCCCTGATCCGCCGGACACCCCCTAGCCGCTGACCGGAGACCGCAGGGCCCCGGGGCTCCGGATGTGAGGACGGGCGGCACCCCTGGGTCTCAGAGGTGCCGCCCGTCGACCGGCCTGGCCGGTCCTGGCTCGTCGGATGCGAGGTATAGGCCTGTGTCAGCGGTCCTCGGTGTCGGCATTGGCCGTCGGAGCGGACGTGAGCCGCTCGGTCTCATCCTGTATATCCGCGGCGATCTTCTTGAGTTCCGGCTCGAACTTACGCCCGTGGTGGGCGCAGAACAGCAGTTCACCGCCGCTCAGCAGGACGACGCGCAGATATGCCTGGGCGCCGCAACGGTCGCATCGGTCAGCGGCCGTCAGCGGGGTCGCGGGTGTCAGAACAGTAGTCACGTCGCCTCTTCTCTAGCTCGACGAGCTGTCGTACCAGGGTCAACATCCAACCAGGCCGAAAACGTTCCCGCTCGCGGCTTTTCCTCGAAACTTCCTTCCGAAGCTGGCCGGCTGTTGCCGGTTGGCGGCGAAGGAGCCGTATTGCGTTGCTTTACGGTTTCGCGTTGTCAGTCGTTCGCTTGTCGCAGTTCCATCCTCCCCGGCGTGGGTGCCGGTTGTGAATGAGGACGTGCCCGAACCCTAAATGGTTCATGCCTGGAAGGGAACGTGATGTTTGCTTCACTCCCCCGAGGGATCGAACACCCGTGCGGTCCTGCACTAGGCTGATGAAGCGCGAGGGTGGCGTTGCATCGGCTCTACCAGGCCTCGGTACCCTTCGACCGGCAACCGAGCCACCCTGCGCCCAACGGGCCAGAAAAAGAAATTCAGCGAGGAGCGAACTGCGTGACCGCCGACACGTCCGTGCCTTCCAGCGCGCTGCTGTCCGGAGCAGACCGGGACGGCTCCAACTACACCGCGCGGCACCTGCTCGTCCTCGAGGGCCTCGAGGCCGTCCGCAAGCGCCCCGGTATGTACATCGGGTCCACCGACTCCCGAGGCCTCATGCACTGCCTCTGGGAGATCATCGACAATGCCGTTGACGAGGCCCTGGGCGGCTACTGCGACCACATCGAGGTGATCCTCCACGAGGACGCCTCGGTCGAGGTCCGGGACAACGGCCGCGGCATCCCCGTCGACGTGGAGCCCAAGACCGGGCTGTCCGGCGTCGAGGTCGTCATGACCAAGCTGCACGCCGGCGGCAAGTTCGGCGGCGGCTCGTACGCGGCCTCCGGCGGCCTGCACGGTGTCGGCGCCTCCGTGGTCAACGCCCTGTCCGCCCGTCTGGACGTCGAGGTCGACCGCAACAGCTCCACCCACGCGATCAGCTTCCGCCGCGGCGTCCCCGGGATGTTCACCGAGCAGGGCCCCGACAGCCCGTTCGACCCCGCCAACGGCCTGCGCAAGGTCAAGCGGGTCGCCAAGGGCAAGACCGGCACCCGTGTCCGCTACTGGGCCGACCGGCAGATCTTCCTCAAGGACGCCCGGCTCTCCCTCGAGACGCTCTACCAGCGCGCCCGCCAGACCGCCTTCCTCGTCCCCGGCCTGACCATCGTCGTCCGCGACGAGCGCGCCGTCGACGGGGCCGGCAAGACCGAGGAGACCTTCCGCTTCGACGGGGGCATCAGCGAGTTCTGCGACTACCTCGCGCAGGACAAGGCCGTCTGCGACGTGCTGCGCCTGACCGGCCAGGGCACCTTCAAGGAGACCGTCCCCGTCCTCGACGAGCGCGGCCACATGACCCCCACCGAGGTCACCCGCGAGCTCGGCGTGGACATCGCCCTGCGCTGGGGAACCGGGTACGAGACGCAGGTCAAGTCCTTCGTCAACATCATCGCCACCCCCAAGGGCGGCACCCACATCACCGGCTTCGAGCGCTCGGTCGCCAAGACCGTGAACGAGGTGCTGCGCTCGGCGAAGCTGCTGCGCGTCGCCGAGGACGACGTGGTCAAGGACGACGCGATGGAGGGCATGACGGCGGTCGTCACCGTCCGGCTGGCCGAGCCGCAGTTCGAGGGCCAGACCAAGGAGGTGCTCGGCACCTCGGCGGCCGCCCGGATCGTCGCGGCCGTGGTCGCCAAGGAGCTCAAGGCCTTCCTGACCAGCACGAAGCGTGACGACAAGCAGCAGGCCCGCGCCGTGATGGAGAAGATCGTCGCGGCCGCCAGGACCCGGATCGCCGCCCGCCAGCACAAGGAGGCGCAGCGCCGCAAGACCGCGCTGGAGACCTCCTCCCTGCCCGCGAAGCTGGCCGACTGCCGCAGCGACGACGTGGAGCGCAGCGAGCTCTTCATCGTCGAGGGCGACTCCGCCCTCGGCACCGCCAAGCTCGCGCGGAACTCGGAATTCCAGGCGCTTCTGCCGATCCGCGGCAAGATTCTGAACGTCCAGAAGTCGTCGGTCTCGGACATGCTCAAGAACGCCGAGTGCGGCGCGATCATCCAGGTCATAGGAGCCGGCTCGGGCCGGACCTTCGACATCGACGCCGCGCGGTACGGGAAGATCGTCCTGCTCGTCGACGCCGACGTGGACGGCGCGCACATCCGCTGCCTGCTGCTGACGCTCTTCCAGCGGTACATGCGGCCGATGGTCGAGGCGGGCCGGGTGTTCGCCGCCGTGCCGCCGCTGCACCGGATCGAGCTCGTCCAGCCCAAGAAGGGCCAGGACAAGTACGTCTACACGTATTCGGACAACGAGCTGCGCCAGACGCTGCTCGAATTCCAGCGCAAGAACGTCCGGTACAAGGATTCGATCCAGCGCTACAAGGGTCTCGGCGAGATGGACGCGGACCAGCTGGCGGAGACCACCATGGACCCCCGGTTCCGTACGCTGCGCCGGATCAACATCGGCGACCTGGACTCCGCGGAGCAGGTCTTCGACCTGCTGATGGGCAACGAGGTGGCGCCGCGCAAGGAGTTCATCACGAGCTCCGCGGCGACCCTGGACCGCTCGCGCATCGACGCCTGACGGGCGCACCGGCACACCGGTGCTCTTCGTTCCATCACCTGTTGGAGTGAAGAGCACCGGGACACCAGTCCGGAATGCATCCATACCGCACATCCTTGTGGACACGCGGCCAATGCGGCAGCGGACAAGGAGAGTTCGGTGGACAAGCACGAACGTCCCGACGCCGGAACGATCCGGCTCGACGACCCCTGGTACGACGCGCTCGCCGTCGGCTGGGGGGAGGGCGAGGGGGAGGGCGAGTACCCGGCGCCCCCGCGTCCGGCCGCCGGCGGCCGCGCCGCGCCCGGGGCATCCGACATCTACCTCGAAGTGCAGCGCAGCGCCGCCTTCCAGGAGGTCCGCAGCCGCTACCGCAGGTTCGTCGTCCCGGCGACCGCCGGATTCTTCCTCTGGTACGTCGCCTACGTGGTCGCGGCCACCATGGCACCCGGCATCATGGCCCGGCCCGTCATCGGGGCGGTCAACGTCGCCCTGCTGGCGGGCCTCGGCCAGTTCCTCAGCACGTTCCTGCTGACCTGGGCGTACGCCCGGCACGCGCGGCTGCGCCGGGACCGGGCCGCGCTGGACCTGCGGTGGACGGTCTTCGAGCAGGAGCGCGGCCAGGGGCGGATCCGGACCCGGGAGGCGGGCCGGTGACCACCGAGCACCAGACCCTCGCGCTGATCCTGTTCAGCCTCTTCATCGCGGTCACCCTGGGCATCACCACCTGGGTCAGCCGCAACCGGCACGGCTCGGCCGAGGAGTTCTACGCCGGCGGGCGGCTGTTCTCCCCGATGGAGAACGGTTTCGCCATCGCCGGCGACTACATGTCCGCCGCCTCCTTCCTCGGCATCTCCGGCCTCATCGCCCTCTTCGGCTACGACGGCCTGCTGTACTCGGTCGGCTTCCTCGTCGCCTGGCTCGTCGTGCTGTTCCTCGTCGCCGAACTGGTCCGCAACTGCGGGCGCTTCACCCTGGCCGACGTGGTCGCGGCCCGGATGAGCGAGCGGCCCGTCCGGATCGCCGCCGGCATCTCCTCCGTCACCGTCTCGGTGCTGTACCTCGTCGCACAGATGGTCGGCGCGGGCAGCCTCGTGGGCCTGCTGCTCGGTGATTCGGGCACCGCAGCCCGGACGCTGACCGTGATCGGGGTCGGGGCGCTGATGGTGGTCTACGTGTCCTTCGGCGGGATGCGGGCCACCACCTGGATCCAGATCGTGAAGGCCGTGCTGCTCATGGGCGGGGCCGTCGTCCTCACCGTGCTCGTACTGCTGCGCTTCCACGGGGACTTCGACCAGCTGCTCACCAGCGCCGCCGAGCGCAGCGGGCACGGGCGGCGGTTCCTGAGCCCGGGGCTCAAGTACGGCGGCGACTGGACCGCCCGCTTCGACTTCATGAGCCTCGGCCTCGCGCTGGTCCTCGGGACGGCCGGGCTCCCGCACATCCTGTCGCGGTTCTACACGGTGCCGACCGCGCGGGCGGCCCGCCGGTCGGTGGTGTGGGCGATCGCGCTGATCGGCGGGTTCTACCTGATGACCATCGTGCTCGGGTTCGGGGCGGCCGCGCTGGTGGGCCCGGACGAGGTGCGGGCCTCCAACGCCTCGGGGAACACGGCGGTTCCGCTGCTCGCGGCCTTCCTGGGCGGCGGGGCCCGTTCGGCCGGGGGCGCGGTGCTGTTCGCCATCGTGGCGGCGATCGCCTTCGCCACGATCCTGGCCGTGGTCGCCGGGATCACGCTGGCGTCCTCGGCATCGGTGGCGCACGACCTGTACGCCTCGCTCAAGCGCCGCCATGCGCGCCAGCGCAGCGAGGTCGCGGTGGCCAGGGCGGCGGCCGTCGGGGTCGGGGCGGTGGCGATCGCCCTGGGGCTGCTCGCCCAGGACCTGAACGTGGCGTTCCTGGTGGGGCTGGCCTTCGCGGTGGCGGCTTCGGCCAATCTGCCGGTGCTGCTGTACTCGCTGTTCTGGCGCTCCTTCACCACGCGGGGCGCTGTGTGGTCGGTGTACGGGGGGCTGGTTCCGGCGGTGGTGCTGGTCGTCCTGTCGCCGGTGGTCTCCGGCAGCCCGGACTCCCTCTTCCCGGGGGTGAGCTTCCAGTTCTTCCCGCTGCAGAACCCGGGCCTGGTCTCGATCCCGCTGGGCTTCCTGGCGGGCTGGATGGGCACGGTCACCTCGGCGGAGGAGCCGGACGCGGCGAAGCACGCGGAGACGGAGGTCCGCTCCCTGACCGGCGCCGGGGCCGTCTGAGCGCCTCCCCGTCCGTCGGCTACGCGCCCTCGGACGGGAGCCAGGAGTAGCGGTGTTCGGGGCGGCCCGTCTCGCCGTAGCGCAGGGCCAGGGTGACCCGGCCGGTGCGCTCCAGGAGCTTCAGGTAGCGCTGGGCGGTCTGGCGGCTGATGCCGGCGCGGTCGGCGATCTGCTGGGTGGAGAGCGGGCCTTCGGCGGAGCGCAGGACTTGGCGGACCAGTTCGGCGGTGGTGGCGGAGTGGCCCTTGGGCAGTTCGTTCGGGGAGCCGGCCGTGGCGAGGGCGCCGAAGATCCGGTCCACCTCGGCCTGTTCGGCCTCGCCGCCCGTCTCCAGGGTGCGGCGCAGGGAGCCGTACGCCTCCAGCCGGGTGCGCAGGCCGGCGAAGGTGAAGGGCTTGACCAGGTACTGGAGGGCGCCGAGGCGCATGGCGGACTGGACGGTGGCCAGGTCACGGGCGGCCGTGACCATGATCACGTCGGTGCGGCGGCCGAGCTGGCGCAGCCGGCGGACCAGGTCAAGGCCGTTCTCGTCCGGGAGGTAGTGGTCGAGGAGGATCAGATCCACGGGGTGGGTGTCGAGGTACGCCAGGGCCTCGGCCGCGGAATGGGCCTGGGCGCAGACGTGGAAGCCGGGAACCTTCGCCACGTACGCCGCGTTGATCCGGGCAACACGCACGTCGTCGTCGACGACGAGTACGTCATAAACCCTGCTCGGGGTCTCGTTCATCGCAGGGCCTCCGGGAGTACGACGGAGAACTCCGCCCCTCCGTCCGCTGCCTCGCCGGCCCGGGCCGTGCCACCCTGCCGCTCCGCGAGGCGGCGTACGAGTGCCAGACCCAGCCCGCGCTCGCGGTGGGCCTTGGGCTGCTTGGTCGACCAGCCCTCGGTGAAGATCTCCTCGCGGCTGCCGGCCGGGACGCCGGGGCCGCTGTCCCGGACCCGGAGGACAGCCGTACGGCCTTCGGCGCGCAGCTCGACTTCGACCAGGGGAGCCGCGGAGCCCGCCGCCGCGTCCAGGGCGTTGTCCACCAGGTTGCCCGTGATGGTGACGAGGCCGCCGGGGTCGACCAGGCAGTCGGGCAGGAAGGAGGCGTCGGCGAGGCGCAGCGGGACACCGCGCTCGGCCGCGACGGTCGCCTTGCCCACCAGAAGGGCGGCCAGCAGGGGGTCGTGGACCTTCTCGGTGACCTGTTCGGCGGTGCTGCGGTGCACCCCGACGACCTCGGTGACGAACTCCACCGCCTCCTCGTGCAGGCCCAGCTCCAGCAGGCCGAGGAGGGTGTGGAGGCGGTTGGCGTGCTCGTGGTCCTGCGCGCGCAAGGCGTCGATCAGGCCCTTGGTGGAGTCGAGCTCGCGTCCGAGGTGCTCCAGCTCGGTGCGGTCGCGCAGGGTGGCGACGGCGCCGCCGTCCTCGGTGGGCATCCGGTTGGCGACCAGGACCCGGGGCCCCTGGACGGTGAGCAGATCGCGGCCGGTGACGCGGCCGGCGAGGACGTCGGTGGTACGGCCCGCGCCCAGTACGTCGTCCAGCGCTTGCCCGGCGAGGGTGGCGGCCGTGTCCGGCGCGAGGCCCAGCAGCCGGCCCGCCTCGTCGTTGACGAGCCGGACCCGGCCGTCGCGGTCGAGGGCGATCACGCCCTCGCGGATGGAGTGCAGCATCGCCTCGCGCTCGGCGAGCAGTCCGGCGATGTCGGAGAACGCCAGGTCGCGGGTCTGCCGCTGGATCCGGCGGGACAGCAGGTAGGCGGCGAGCGCGCCTACCGCGAGGGCGCCGCCCGCGTAGGCGAGCAGGCCCGGGATGGCGCCGAGCAGCCGGTCGTGGACGCTGTCGTAGGCGATGCCGACGGAGACGGCGCCGACGATCTCCCCGTCGGCCGCGATGAGCGGGACCTTTCCGCGGGCGGAGCGGCCGAGCGTGCCCTCGTCGATCTCCATGACCTCGCGGCCCGCGAGGACGTCACTCGGGTCGGTGGAGACGGGCAGTCCGATCCGGTCTGTGCCGGGGTGCGAGCGGCGGATGCCGTCCGTGTCCATGACGACCACGTACTCCGCGCCCGTCGCCCGGCGGATCCGCTCGGCCGAGGCCTGCACCGGGCTGTCGGCCGTCGGCCCGGAGTCGAGGAGTTCGGTGGCCAGCGACGGGTCCGCCGCCGCGCTCTGGGCGATGGCCAGGGCCCGCCGCATGGCCTGGTCGTCGAGCTGCGCGCTGAGCGGGGCCAGGAACAGCCCGGTGGCCAGCACGGCGACCCCGGCGGCGATGGCCAGCTGGGTCAGCAGGATCTGCGAGACCGCCCGTCTGGGCAGCCCGAGGCGTCGAGCGCGCATGTGGAGGAGCCGCATGACCAGCAACCGTAGGTCGCCTTCGGCCCAAGCGGAATTTCCCGTGTGCACGCAAATGGCTTGCGCGATCCGCGCCCGGTGTGTGCAGGGAATCACGGCATGAAATTGTGGTCAGGGCAGTAGCGAACTTGGTGAATCACTGGAATTTATGCGCAACATTCTGCACATTGCTATCGCTGGGCGCCGATCCGCTGCTGATCAGCCGGCTGCCGTAGCCCGGCGCTGTCACTTACGGGCCAGGCTCCACGTCTCGCTGCTGGTGAAGTAGGTGTCGTAGAGCTCCTGGACGTCCAGGAGCGACTCCGGCGGCACCTTCCCGTAGGCGATGCGCTCCAGGTGGCGGAAGTACTCGAAGCGCTCGATGCCCGGTGTGATGACGATCAGGATGTCGGCGTTCTCACCGGGAGCCGCCGCGAAGGCGTGGTCGAGGCCAGGCGGAACGACGACGAGGTCGCCGCGGCCGGCGGTCACCACCTGCTCGCCCGACAGCAGCTGGGCGGTGCCGTCGATCAGGTAGAACAGCTCGGCCGAGCGGGAGTGGTGGTGGGGCGCGGCGCCGTTCGCGCCGTCGAGCAGGGTGACGCGCTGGGTGGAGAGCGCGCCGCCGGTGGAACTGCTGTCGGCGAGCAGGCGCAGGGTGGCCGGGCCGGCACCCACGGTCTCGGCATCGGCGCCGCGCACGATCACGGAGTCGTCGAAGGAGGGAACGATCAGGGACATGTCTTCGTCTCCCGGGCTCGGTTGGGGAAAGGGTTTCAGACGCAGGCGACTTCGGCCCCGGCCCGGGCGGGGGCCGGTGCGGTTCGCTCACGCAGCAGCAGTACGGCGGTCAGTGCGACGGCCGCCGCGGTGGCGCCGTGGACCCCGTACGCGGTGCCGGCGGATCCGCCGCTGCTCAGGACGATCACCATGTCGCCGGCCGGGACGAAGGCGAGCGCCGCCATCGCCCAGCCCAGGGCCCGGCGGTGGCCGGTCAGCAGGAGCGCCAGGACGACCAGGCCGCTCGCGATGTCACGGACGCCCTTGACGGCGAGGAAGGCCGTGCCCTCGTCCCGGGGCCAGGTCGGGACACCGAAACCGGCTGCCGTGCTCTGCGGCGCGAGCAGGAAGCCGACGCCGATGTAAACGATGAACGCGGCGCCGAGGGCGGCCAGCGCGGTGGCCAGGTGCTTGACGGACATGGCGGGTCTCCCGGGTGTAGGGCGGGTCGGGCGTCTCGGCCGACGACGACGGCGCCGTCGCCGGCGGAGTGATGGGAGGAGACTCACAGCCGGGTCATGGAAGCCTCTTGGAAGGGACTTGGAGCCACCCGCCCCGGGTCTCCATCCCCCCAAGGCACCAGGGCCCGGCGGCCGGTTGAGCCGATCCGTCTACGCTGTACAGGACATGGTGTACATACGCGTACTCGGAACCTGCACGGCCGAGCGGGACGGCGAGGCGGTCCCGCTCGGCGGCCACCGGCAGCGTTCCGTCCTGGCCCTGCTGGTCAGCGCGCGCGGCCGGGTCGTGTCGGTCGACCGGATGATCGAGGAGCTGTGGCAGGGGGCGGCGCCCGGCCGGGCCGTGGCCTCGCTCCAGGCGTACGTGTCCAACCTGCGCCGGCTCCTCGAACCGGACCGGGCACCGCGTACGCCGGCCCGGCTGCTGGTGAGTTCGCCGCCCGGGTACGCGCTGCGGCTGCCCGCGGACGCGGTCGACGCCTGGCGCTTCGAGCGGCTGCTCGAGGAGGCCCGCGCGCTGCTCGCCGACACGCCGGACGCCGCCCGGGCGCTGCTCCGCGAGGCACTGGCGCTGTGGCAGGGGCCGGCGTACGCGGAGACGGCCGACGAACCCTGGACCCATGCGGAGATCGCCCGGCTGGACGAACTCCGGCTGGCCGCACGGGAACTCGGTATCGCCGCCGGGCTGCGCGGGGGCGACATCGGCGCGGTCGTCGCGGAGGCCGCGCTGCTCACCCGCGAGGAGCCGCTGCGGGAGGAGGGCTGGCGGCTGCACGCGCTGGCGCTGTGGGCCGCCGGGCGGCAGGCCGACGCGCTCACCGCGCTCCGCCGGGCCCGGGGGGTGCTGGCCGACGAGGCGGGGCTGGATCCGGGACTCGCCCTGGTGGAGCTCGAGAAGGCGATCCTGGACCAGGACGACCGGGTGCTGTGTCAGGCCACGTCCGCTCCGGGCTCGCGAGGACCGGCAACCGCGGCGCCCCCGGCCCCGGGCCGGTCGGGCGGACCCGGCGGCGGGGCAGGGCGTGTAGGGGAGCAGGACGACGCGGCGACCGTCCCGTTCGTCGGCCGCGGTGCCGAACTGGCGCTGCTGGCCGAGGCCTCGGGCCGGGTGCTCACCGCCGGGCCCGGCATCGTCCTGGTCACCGGGGAGGCCGGCCTCGGCAAGTCGGCGCTGCTGAACCGGCTCGGCGACCGGCTGCGCCGCGAGGGCTGGCTCGTCGCCGTCGGCCGTGCCACCGATGCGGAGGGTGCGCCGCCCGCCTGGCCCTGGGTCGAAGCCCTGCGTACCGTCGCCGAGGCCGCCCCGCCCGGGCCCGAG
Organism: Streptomyces sp. NPDC050448; assembly: GCF_040655295.1. Classification (NCBI taxonomy): domain Bacteria; kingdom Bacillati; phylum Actinomycetota; class Actinomycetes; order Kitasatosporales; family Streptomycetaceae; genus Streptomyces; species Streptomyces sp. NPDC050448. The sequence continues at coordinate 113,319 of NZ_JBFAJR010000020.1, forward strand.
GCGGCCGCCGCCGCGGCACCCCTGCTGGCCGACGGCCCGTCGGGTGCCGCCGTAGCCGTACCTGCGCCGGGGGAGGACGCCGCCGCGGGGCGGTTCCGGCTGCACCGCGCCGTGTGGCAGTGGCTCGCGGAGGCGGCTCGCGCCCGCCCCGTCGCCGTCGTGCTGGACGATCTGCACTGGGCGGACGCCGAGACGCTGGCGCTGCTCGCCGGAGCCGGCGAACTGCCGCCCGGCACGCCGCTCCTGGTCGTGGGCGCGTACCGGCCAGACGAGGTGGCGGACGGGCTCGCCGACACCCTCGCCTCGCTGGCCCGGCACTCGCCCGCGCGGGTACCGCTGCGGGGCCTTGCCGAGGCGGCCGTGGCCGAGGTGGTCCGGGCGGTGGGCGTGCCGCAGGTGGACCCCGAGACGGTGGCCGCGCTTGCCGAGCGCACCGGCGGGAACCCCTTCTACGTACGCGAGAGCGCTCGGCTGCTCGGCAGCGAGGGCGCGCTCGTGGCGCTGTCCGATGTGCCCGAGGGGGTGCGGGACGTGCTGCGCCGGCGTCTCGGCCGGCTCCCTGATCCGGTGGTCGCCGTCCTGCGCCTGGCCGCCGTCGCCGGGCGGGAATCGTGCGTCGAGGTCCTCGTCGAGGCCGCGGACACCGACGAGGACGCCGTACTGGGCGCGCTGGAGGCGGGGTTGCTCGCCGGGCTGCTGGCCGAGCCCGTAGCGGGCCGGGTGCGGTTCGCGCACGCGCTCGTACGGGACACGCTGCTGGCCGATCTGAGCCGGCTGCGGGCGACCCGGCTGCACGGGCGGATCGCGGAGGCGCTGGAGCGGCTCGGCTCGCAGGACGCCTCGGGGCTGGCCCATCACTACGTACGGGCGGCCTCCGCGGTCACGGCGGCCAAGGCCGTGGCCTGCTGCGTGCGGGCGGCCGACCTCGCCGAGGGCCGCTACGCCCACGATGCGGCGGCCGCACTGCTCGCGGATGCGGTGGAGAGCTTCGAGCGGATCCCGGCCGGTGACGGGGGAGACCGGGACGCCGAGCGGATCGGGCTGCTGGGGCGGCTGGTCCGGGCACAGGTGCGTGCGGGGGCGGTGGTGGCTGCGCGCGTCACGCGCCGCAGGGCGATCGACCACGCCGTCGGCGCCGGGCGCGAGGACCTGCTGATCCGCGCGTTCACGGCGTGGAGCGTGCCGACGCCGTGGCAGACCAGGCCCTACGGCATGGTCGACCGACCGGTCGTGGCGCTGCTCGAACGGCTGCTGGAGCGGCCCGGTCTGGAGGCGGCGCTGCGGTGCCGGCTGCTCGGGGCGTACGCGGCCGAGCTGTCCGACGCCCGGATGCCGCGGGTGCGGGCGGCGGCGCGCGAGGCGGTCGCGCTCGCGGACGCAGTCGGTGACCCGGTGCTGCGAGCCGCCTCCCTCGCGACGCTGGTCAAGGAGCTCGACGCCGATCTGGAGTGGCGGGAGCGGGCGCTGTTGGGGCGGGAGCTGGAACAGCTGGGCACGGCGCACGATCTGCCGGTGCACCGGTGGTACGGGCTGTTCGTCCGCTCCACCGCGGCGGCGGCCGAGGGGGATGTCGCCGGTGTGTACCGGCTCACCGGGGAGTCGGCCGAGCTCTCCGGCGACTACCGGATGCCGGGTCCTGCGGCGGTCGACGACTGCGTGACGGCGACCCTGGCGCACATCGAGGGCCGCGTCGAGGAAGCCGAGCGGCTGTACGCGCAGGCGGCCGAGCGGATGGCCCGGCAGGGATCGCCGCACGCGCAGGGGTATGGGGTGATCGCGACGGCGACGCTGCGGGCGAGCCAGGGGCGGCTCGCCGAGATGGTGCCGGCGGCCCGGCAGGTGTACGCGGACTACGGGCCGGTGACGGGGGACCTGCTCGCGGTGGCCCTGGCCGCCGCGGGGGAGGGGGAGGAGGCCCGCGGGATCCTGGGCCGGTGCGGACCGCTGCGGACGGACTACTTCTTCAAGGTCTTCGGGACGTTCCGGGCGATGACCCTGGTGATGCTCGGCGAACGACGGGGCGCCGAGGGGCTGTACGAGGCCCTGCTGCCGTTCCGCGACGCGGCGCCGCCCTCCTCGGGCTTCACGGTGGCGACCCGCCCGGTCGCGTACACCCTCGGTGAACTGGCCCTTCTCCTGGGCCGGAACGCCGACGCCGCATCCCACTTCGCCCGCGCGAGCGCCGTGGCCGAGCAGTGGCACAGCCCCTGGGGCCGTCGTGGCCCGAACGGGTCGTCATCCCGCCGCAAGTGACTTGCATTTCTTGCGCTAGCCTTGCGCGCATGACGCGACGACTTGCTCAAGTGGCGAAGAAGGTGGGAGTCAGCGAGGCGACGGTCAGCCGGGTGCTCAACGGCAAGCCGGGGGTCTCGGTGGCCACCCGCCAGTCCGTGCTCACCGCTCTCGACGTCCTCGGGTACGAGCGGCCCACGCAGCTGCGCGGCGAGCGGGCCCGGCTGGTCGGGCTGGTGCTGCCGGAGCTGCAGAACCCGATCTTCCCCGCCTTCGCCGAGGTCATCGGCGGTGCGCTGGCCCAGCAGGGGCTGACCCCGGTGCTCTGTACGCAGACCACCGGCGGGGTCTCCGAGGCCGACCACGTCGAACTCCTGCTGCAGCAGCAGGTGTCCGGCGTCGTCTTCGCCGGCGGCCTCTTCGCGCAGGCCGACGCCCCGCACGGGCACTACCGGCTGCTGTCGGACCGCAAGGTCCCGGTGGTGCTCGTCAACGCCTCCATGGAGGACCTGGGCTTCCCCTCCGTGGCCTGTGACGACGCCGTCGCCGTCGAGCAGGCCTGGCGCCACCTGGCCTCCCTCGGGCACGAGCGCATCGGCCTGGTGCTGGGGCCGCCCGGTCACATCCCCTCCGTGCGCAAGCTGACGGCCGCCCAGGCGGTCGCCGCCGCGGCCGGCACCGAGTTGCCCGCCGCCCACGTGGAGCGGGCGCTGTTCTCGCTGGAGGGCGGCCACGCGGCCGCCTCCCGGCTGCTCGACCGCGGGATCACCGGCATCATCTGCGCGAGCGACCCGCTCGCGCTCGGCGCCGTCCGGGCGGCCCGCCGCCGGGGTCTCGCCGTGCCCCGCGAGGTATCCGTGGTCGGCTACGACGACTCGGCGTTCATGAACTGCACCGAGCCCCCGCTGACCACCGTCCGGCAGCCCATCGAGGCGATGGGCCGGGCAGCCGTCGAGCTGCTCACCGCGCAGATCCAGGGCGTCGCCGTGCAGCCCGGCGAGCTGCTGTTCGAGCCCGAGCTGGTGGTCCGCGGCTCCACCGGGCCGGCCCCGCGCAGGTAGTCCCGTACCGGCTCCGCACACGCTGCGAAGGGCTCCGGAGCGTCCCCTGGACGCTCCGGAGCCCTTCGTGTTCCGCGTCCGGTACGGCAATGTCAATCTTTTGCGGTGCATGAGTGAGACATTGCGTTCACCTGCGGGTCGGTGGTTGAGTGCGCCGCGCTCGGCCCGCGGTCCGGCGGGCGGGGGCGGGCGTCCACTGGCGCCCGTCACGGCATCGGCTGTGGCGGGCGCGGCCCCTGGTACTGCCCGCTCGGCCGCATCCGCAGCGGCCGCTCCTGGTACTCCTCCAGTGCGTGCGCGATCCAGCCCGCCGTCCGGGCCACGGCGAACACCGTCTCCCCGGCCTCCGCGGGCATCCCGCAGGACACCGTCAGCACGGCCAGCGCCAGGTCCACGTTGGCGTGCAGTCCGGGCTGCCGGGCCGCCGTCGTGGCGACGACCTCCCGGGCGGCCGCCAGTACCGGCCCGGCCTGCGGCATGCTCTCCAGCCGTGCGAACAGCGCCGTGGCCCGGGGATCCTCGCCCTCGTACAGCCGGTGCCCGAGTCCCGGCACGCGCCGGCCCGCCCGCAGGTGGTCCGCGACCACCGGCGCGGCCCCGCCCCGCTCCAGCGCCTCCGTCAGCATCCGGTGCGCGAGCCGTCCGGCCGCGCCGTGCAGCGGCCCCTCGAGCGCGCCGAGGCCGGCGGACACCGCCGCGTACGGATGAGCACGCGCCGACGCGGCCACCCGTACGGCCAGGGTCGAGGCCGCCAGATCGTGGTCGATGAGCAGCGCGAGGGCCAGGTCGAGGGCGCCCAGGGCCGCCGGGTCCGCCTCCCGCCCGGTCAGCCGGCACCACAGCTGCTCCGCGAGCGTCGCCGTCCCGGGCTGTGCCCGCCCCACCACCGGCAGGGCGGTGGCCAGCGTCGGGATCAGACAGCGCGCGGAGCCCAGTACGGCCTCCGCGGACAGGTCGAAGCGCAGGGGATCCGCCACCGCGGCGGCGGCGGCGGCCACCCGCAGCCGGTCGATCGGCCCGCTGTGCTCCGGCAGTGCGGCCACCGCGCGCCGGGCGGCGGCCAGTACCTGTGGGGGAGCGGTGAACCGCACGCCGCGCGGCAGCGTCCCGGTCCAGAGCCACTCGGCGACCTCCTCGTAGCGGTGCCGCGAGGCCAGCTCGACGGCGTCCACGCCCCGGAAGTAGTACCGGTCGGGCTCGATGAGCGTGAGCGAGGTGCGTACGGAGAGCTCCGCGCCCGCGGGCGCCGCCGCCTCGCGCCGACTGCGCCGGGCCAGGTCCTCCACCTCGCGCGCGTCGAAGCTGCTGCCGCGGCCGACCGGGTCGCGGCGGCTGGTGAGCTGGCCGCGGCTGACGTACGCGTACACGGTCGCGGGCTTCACCCCGAGCAGCTCCGCCGCCTGCCGGGTGCTGAGCCGGCGCTCGCCCTCCGCCTGGTCGTTCATGACGCTCACCCTACATATATTGATTCAATCAACATTGACAAGGATTCAATCCATCATGGATGGTCGATGCATGAACACCACCGTCGATGTGCCCCGCGGTCTCGCGGGAGTCGTGGTCACCGAGACCGAACTCGGTGACGTCCGAGGCCGCGAGGGCTTCTACCACTACCGCCAGTACTCGGCCGTCGAGCTCGCCGGGAGCCGCAGCTTCGAGGACGTGTGGCACCTGATGTTCCGCGGCGCCCTGCCCGCAGACGCCGCCGAGCGGGCCGCGTTCGCCGCCGAGATCGCCCCACTGCGCCGACTGCCCGACGCGGTCCGCGACGCACTGCCCGCCCTCGCCCGGGCCACCGCGCTCTCCGGCCCGCTCGCCGGGCTGCGGACCGCGCTCTCGCTGCTCGGCGCCTCCGCCGGTTTCCGCCCGGTGTACGACATCGACCCCGGGCGGCGGGCCGCCGACGCGCTGGCCGCCTGCGCCGCCGTACCGACCCTTCTCACCGCGCTGCACCGGCTGGGGCAGGGCCTGGAGCCGGTCGAGCCGCGCGCGGACCTCCCGTACGCCGCCAACTACCTCTACATGCTCACCGGGCAGGAGCCCGACCCGGTCAAGGCGCGGGCGGTCGAGCGGTACCTGATCTCCACCGTCGACCACGGCTTCAACGCCTCGACCTTCACCGCACGGGTGATCGCCTCCACCGGCGCGGACGTCGCCGCCTGCCTCACGGGGGCGATCGGCGCGCTCTCCGGCCCGCTGCACGGCGGTGCGCCCAGCCGGGCCCTGGACACCCTGGACGCCATCGGCACGGCGGACCGCATCGATCCGTGGATCCGCGAGCGGGTGCTCGCCGGGGACCGGATCATGGGCTTCGGGCACCCCGTGTACCGGACCGAGGACCCGCGCTCGCGGATGCTGCGGGAGATCGCGCTGCAGTTCGGCGGCCCGCTGGTGGACTTCGCCGTCGAGGTGGAGCGGCACGTCGAGGAGATCCTCGCCGAGCTCAAGCCGGGGCGGGAGCTGCACACCAACGTGGAGTTCTACGCGGGCGTGGTCATGGAGCTGTGCGGGCTGCCGCGCGAGATGTTCACCCCGACCTTCTGCGCGGCCCGTGTGGTCGGCTGGAGCGCGAACATCCTCGAACAGGCCGCCGATCCGAAGATCATCCGACCGGCTGCCCGGTACGTCGGCCCGAACCCGCCGGAGCCGGTTCCGGCGCTCGGCTGACTACGATCGGCCGAGTGAACAGCAGTCAGCCCACCCCGCGGCCCGTCCAGCCGATTCCCGTCGCCGTGCTTTCCGGATTCCTCGGATCCGGCAAGACGACGCTGCTCAACCACCTGCTCGGCAACCGGGGAGGCACCCGGATAGGGGTCGTCGTCAACGACTTCGGGTCGATCGAGATCGACGCGATGGCCGTGGCGGGCCAGGTCGGCGACTCGATGGTCTCGCTCGGCGGCGGCTGCCTGTGCTGCGCGGTCGACGGCAGCGAGCTGGACGCGTACCTGGAGAAGCTCTCCGCGCCCGTCCACCGGATCGACGTGATCGTCATCGAGGCGAGCGGGCTGGCCGAGCCCCAGGAGATGATCCGGATGCTGGTGGCCAATGAGAACCCGGCGATCCGGTACGGCGGCATGGTGCAGGTCGTGGACGCCGCGGAATTCGACGCGACCCGGGCCGAGCACCCGGAGACCGACCGCCACCTCGCCGTTGCGGACCTGGTGGTCCTCAACAAGACCGACCGGGTCGACGCCGCCGAGCGGGCCCGGATCGAGGCCGAGCTGGGCACGCTCTGCCCCGGCACGCCGGTGGTGGCCGCCGACCACGGGCGCATCGACCCCGAGCTGCTCTTCGACCGCCGCCCGTGGACCGAGACCCGGGGCCAGCTGTCCTTCGAGGACCTGATCTCGCAGGCCCGGGACGCGGACGGCGCGGACGACGCGGGCCACGAGAGCCACGAGAGCCACGAGGGGCACGAGGACCACACCGGGCACGCCCACACGGTGTACGAGAGCACGGAGTTCGTGTCCGAGCAGGCCATGAACCCGCGCCGGTTCATCGACTTCCTCGACCGGCGGCCGGCCGGGCTGTACCGGATCAAGGGCTATGCCTACTTCGGCGTCACCGGCCACGAGGAGCGCTACGAGGTCCACGCGGTCGGCCGCTTCCTCCGGTTCGTCCCGCAGCCCTGGGGCCGGGGCGAGGCCCGGCTGACCCAGCTGGTCCTGATCGGCGTCGGGACGGACGGCCCCGCCCTGCTCCGTGAGCTGGAGGCCTGCCGCGAACCGGCCCCGCAGTTCGCCCTCCCGGAGAGCATGTGGGGTGTGCTGCGCTACGTCGACCGACCCGCGCAGGAGGGCGCCGAACCGGAGCCGGACCCGCAACCGCAACCGTACGAGCCCGGGCCGTACGGCGATCCCGAATCCGAAGACCTGTAGGGCGGCGCCCGTGCCGAACGAGACGGAGCGGCCCCAAGAGGTCGACGCCGCCTTCGACCGGGGCGACCCGCTCGTCGGCGCGGCCCTCATCGCCCCCGCCCTCAAGGCCCGTGGAGCTTCGTGCCCCACCGGCGGCTGCCGTGGTGGCTGTGGCTGTGGATGTACCACTGGTCCCGGTGGGAGACCTGGCTGTGGCACGCCGACGCCGGACTGCGGTGCCTGCGGCCGTGGCCGGCGCAGGCGGGCTCAGGCGACGTCGACGCCGTACTCGCTCAGGAGGTCCTCCAGGCCGCCGCGGTAGCCCTTGCCGCCGATCACGAAGTCCCAGTCGCCGTTGGAGCGTCGCCGGAACGAGCCGAGGACCAGGGCGGTCTCGCCGGCGCGCCCGTCGGAGACGTCCAGCCGGCCGAGTTCCTCGCCGCCGGCGGACAGCAGGCGGATGTGGGCGTCGGTGAACCCGGCGAGGTCGGCGTGCGGATCGGCCTCGGGGTCGATCGCGGCGACGAGGACCAGACGGTCGGCGGGCTCGGGCAGGGCGTCGAAGGAGACCTCCAGTGCCGCCTTGTCGGGCGCCGAGTGCGTGCGCGCCCGTACCGAACCGTCCGGGGTCCGCAGGTTGTTGAAGAAGACGAAGTGCTCCTCGCTCAGCACCCGGCCGCCCTCGCAGACGAGCGCGCACACGTCCAGCGCGACGGACCCCGACCAGGACATGCCGAGCACGTTGTGGTCCGCGGGGGGAGCGGGCTCGGGCGTCCGCTGCGCCGGGGCCGCCGCGCCACCGCCGAGCCGGCCGCGCAGCCCGTACTGGTGGAGGAGCTCGACCAGGTCCGCCCCGGGAACCAACTCCAGCGGCTTGCCGTTGGCAAAGGTGTACGACCCGGGTCCGAAGGACGCGGTGGTGACCAGCACCCCCTTGTTCGCCCCCTTGTCCTGGACCGTGCCGTACAGATCACGCACGGCCGTCGGCGGCACCGTGTTCCGGTAGCGCTTGACCTGCACCACGATCCGCCCGCCCCGGATCGGCGCCGGGTCCAGCGCCTCCACGTCCACCCCGCCGTCGCCCGACCGCTGTGTGGTCACCGCCTCCATGCCCATCGCCCGGAACAACTCGGCGACCAGGTCCTCGAAGACGATCGGGTCCATCGCGAAGAGGTCCGGCTCGTCCTCGTCCGCATCGCCCGCGTGCCCGCCGTGGCTGACGACACCTCCGCCGACCTCGTCGGGGCGGCGCCCGGGGCGCACCGCCGTCAGCTGGTCCGGGCGTGCCGACAGCTGCCCGCCCAACCCCGAGACCAGACAGTCCACCGCGCTGACCTGCTCCAAGTGCAGACCGGAGAAGTCGGAGCGCGCCGCCGCCACCGCGGCCAGGACGATCCGCGCCTCCCGGCCCGTCACCGGGTCGTGGTCGTCCACGAACCCGTTGACCGCCACCGAATCCAGCGCGCCGAACTCGTCCGCCGCGAACAGCTCGCGCAGCACCAGCAGGACGCACTGCGCCAGCAGGTCCCGGTACAGCGCCCGCCGCTGAGTGGCCGGCCGGGCCGTCTCCTTGTCCTGGTCGGTGCTCGGCAGGTACCGGACCGACTTGGCCTCCGGCACCACCGCGTACCGCGGCAGCTCCCAGTCCAGGACCAACTGCCGCAGCGTCGGGTCGTATGCGGCCGCGACGTGCCGCGGCAGCTCCTCGGGCCAGGCCGTGGAGGCGTACAGGGCGGCGGAGAAGTACTCCACCGAGGCCTCCGCGTCCCCCGACCGCAGGGACCGGGCCAGTTCGGTGAGCCCGCCGTTGTGCCGCCGGACCGCGGCGAGCTGATCGGCCGCCCACCGGTCGTACTGCTGCCGGTACGCGTCGAGTTGCTGCCGGCGCTGCGCCTCCGCCGCGTGCGCGGCCTGCCAGGCCTGGGTGTACCGGGCATGGGCTTCCCGCTCCGCCTCTGCCCGCCGGTTCGATCCGAGTGTCCAGCCGCTCTGCTGCTGGAACTGCTCGAGCTGCGGCATCGGCACGGGGTGCGCGAGAGTGCCCGGATTGAAGGGTTCGAGCTGTTCGGAGCGGACCGGTGCGGACATCCGGAACGCCGGTGCCCGGCAGCCCTCGACCAGCAGCCCCTGCAGCCGGGCGACCTCCGCCTCGATCTGCTCGGTCCGCCGCCGGGCGTCCGCCTCACGGTGCTGCCGGTACGCGGCCTGCTGCTCGCGCTGACCGCGGGCCGCGTCCCGTTCGTAGGCCCGCTGCCGGCGATCGGCCTCCCGCTGCTGGATCAGCTGCGTCTGCTGCTGCCGGCGCTGGGCCTCGGCCCAGTCCCCGATCAATCCGCCCGACCGACGACTCATCAGCTGTGTACTCCCCCCACCAACACCAAGAGGGAAAACACTAGTCGGCATTCGGGTGGTACGTCCCCCGAGTCGCACCACCCGAATGCCGCCGTACGTCCTACAGCGCGCCCCCCGCCAGAGCGGCGACGACCGCGGGCAGCGCGGCCCCCGAGCCGTCACGGCGCGGGTCCACCGCCGGCAGCTCGGCCGGGGTGCCGTTCGCCGCGGCCGCGCGGACCGGCGCATTGCCGGCCCAGGCCAGCACCAGCAGGTCCTCGCCCTTCAGGAACCGCTGGCAGCGCACGCCGCCGGTGGCCCGGCCCTTGCGCGGGTACTGGTCGAACGGGGTCAGCTTCCCGGACAGCATCGAGTCGTCCAGCGTCCCGTGCGAGCCCGCCACCGTGAAGACCACGGCGTCCCGCGCGGGGTCCACCGCCGAGAAGTGGATCACCTTGGCGTTATCGGAGAGCTTGATGCCCGCCATACCGCCCGCGGGGCGGCCCTGCGGGCGCACCTGGCCCGCCGGGTAACGCAGCAGCTGGGCGTCGTCGGTGAGGAAGACCAGGTCCTCCTCGCCCGTGCGCAGTTCGACCGCGCCGACGATCCGGTCGCCCTCCTTGAGGGTGATGACCTCCAGCTCGTCCTTGTTCGCCGGGTAGTCCGGCACGACCCGCTTGACCACGCCCTGCTCGGTGCCCAGGGCCAGGCCCTGCGAGGATTCGTCCAGCGAGGTCAGACAGATCACCTTCTCGTCCGCCTCCAGCCCGGAGAGGAACTCCGAGACCGGGGCGCCGCCCGCCAGGTTCGGCGCGGCGTGGGTGTCCGGCAGCTGTGGCAGGTCGATCACCGCCAGCCGCAGCAGCCGCCCGTACGAGGTGACCACGCCGACGTCGGCCCGGGCGGTCGCGGCGACCTGCGAGACGATCAGGTCGTGCTTCGCGCGGGCGCCGCCCTCCTCCTCCGGAAGCGGGTCGCCGTTCGCGGTCCGGGCCAGCAGGCCCGTCGAGGACAGCAGGACCCGGCACGGGTCGTCCGCGACCTCCAGCGGAACCGCGGCGACCGCCGTCCCCGCCGACTCCAGCAGGACCGTACGGCGCTCGGTGCCGAACTTCTTCGCGACCGCCGCCAGTTCCGTGGAGACCAGCTTGCGCAGCTCCGTGTCGGAGTCCAGGATCCCGGTCAGCTCGTCGATCTCGCCCGTGAGGCGGTCGCGCTCGGACTCCAGCTCGATCCGGTCGAACCGGGTGAGCCGGCGCAGCGGGGTGTCCAGGATGTACTGGGTCTGGATCTCGCTCAGCGAGAAGCGCTCGATGAGCCGCTGCTTCGCCTGCGCCGAGTTGTCGCTGTCCCGGATGATCCGGATGACCTCGTCGATGTCGACCAGGGCCACCAGCAGGCCCTCGACCAGGTGCAGCCGGTCGCGCCGCTTGCCGCGGCGGAACTCGCTGCGCCGCCGCACGACCTCGAAGCGGTGGTCGAGGTAGACCTCGAGCAGCTCCTTGAGGCCCAGCGTCAGCGGCTGGCCGTCGACCAGTGCGACGTTGTTGATGCCGAAGGACTCCTCCATCGGCGTCAGCTTGTACAGCTGCTCCAGCACGGCCTCCGGGTGGAAGCCGTTCTTGATCTCGATGACCAGGCGCAGGCCGTGCGAGCGGTCCGTGAGGTCCTTGACGTCCGCGATGCCCTGGAGCCTCTTGGAGCCCACCAGGTCCTTGATCTTCGCGATGACCTTCTCGGGGCCGACCGTGAAGGGCAGTTCGGTGACGACCAGGCCCTTGCGGCGCGGCGTCACGTTCTCCACCGCAACCGTCGCGCGGATCTTGAACGTGCCCCGACCGTTCTCGTAGGCGTCCTTGATCCCCGAGAGGCCCACGATCCGGCCGCCGGTGGGCAGGTCCGGACCCGGCACGAAGCGCATCAGCGCCTCCAGGTCCGCCTGCGGGTAGCGGATCAGGTGGCGGGCGGCCGCGATGACCTCGCCCAGGTTGTGCGGGGGCATGTTCGTGGCCATGCCGACCGCGATCCCGGAGGCACCGTTGACCAGCAGGTTCGGGTACGCCGCGGGCAGCGCGACCGGCTCCTGCTCCTGGCCGTCGTAGTTGGCGGTGAAGTCGACGGTGTCCTCGTCGATCGACTCCGTCATGAGTGACGTGGCGTCCGCCATCTTGCACTCGGTGTAACGCATCGCGGCCGGCGGGTCGTCGTTGCCGAGCGAGCCGAAGTTGCCGTGGCCGTCGACGAGCGGCAGCCGCATCGAGAAGGGCTGGGCCATGCGCACGAGGGCGTCGTAGATCGACGCGTCACCGTGCGGGTGCAGCTTGCCCATGACCTCGCCGACGACGCGGGCGCACTTCACGTAGCCGCGGTCGGGGCGCAGGCCCATCTCGTTCATCTGGTAGACGATGCGCCGGTGCACCGGCTTCATACCGTCGCGGGCGTCGGGCAGGGCGCGGGAGTAGATCACCGAGTACGCGTACTCGAGGAAGGAGCCCTGCATTTCGTCGACGACGTCGATGTCGAGGATCTTCTCCTCGAAATCCTCCGGCGGCGGGGTCTTCGTGCTGCGGCGGGCCATCGCTGCGCGGCTCCTTAACCAAGAAAGAAAGTGTGCTGGGGGTCTGGCGGGTGGTCTGACAGGGGCTGACGGGGGTTGTCGCGGACCATTGTGGCCCGAGGCGCCGACAACGCCGACTCCGACCCTGGGGGTACCCCCTGGACGGAGTCCTCGGGGGAGTGTGAGCCGGGAACTTCTCCGGTCCCCGACGCGCTTGCATACAGTGGCAGGTCTGACGGAAATCTCTGCATCGCGATCGAAGGGACCACATGCCCATGGGTCACACGGCCACAGCCCAGGCCGGCTCCGGCGGCCTGACAGCGACCGAGCACCGGCTGGCCAACGGCCTGCGCGTGGTGCTCTCCGAGGATCACCTGACCCCGGTCGCCGCGGTCTGCCTCTGGTACGACGTCGGCTCGCGCCATGAAGTCAAGGGGCGGACCGGCCTGGCTCACCTCTTCGAGCACCTGATGTTCCAGGGCTCGGCGAGCGTACCCGGCAACGGACACTTCGAGCTGGTCCAGGGTGCCGGCGGTTCGCTCAACGGCACGACCAGCTTCGAGCGCACCAACTACTTCGAGACCATGCCGGCCCACCAGCTGGAGCTCGCGCTCTGGCTCGAGGCGGACCGGATGGGCTCGCTGCTCGCCGCCCTGGACGACGAGTCCATGGAGAACCAGCGCGACGTCGTCAAGAACGAGCGCCGCCAGCGGTACGACAACGTCCCGTACGGCACGGCCTTCGAGAAGCTGACCGCCCTGGCGTACCCCGAGGGCCACCCGTACCACCACACCCCGATCGGCTCCATGGCCGACCTGGACGCGGCCTCCCTGGAGGACGCCCGCTCCTTCTTCCGCACGTACTACGCGCCCAACAACGCGGTGCTGTCGGTCGTGGGCGACATCGACCCCGAGCAGGCGCTCGCCTGGGTCGAGAAGTACTTCGGGACCATTCCCGGGCACGACGGCAAGCAGCCGCCGCGCGACGGCACGCTGCCCGAGATCATGGGCCGGGAGCTGCGCGAGGAGATCGTCGAGGAGGTCCCGGCCCGCGCGCTGATGGCCGCCTACCGGCTCCCGCACGACGGCAGCCGCGAGTGCGACGCCGCCGACGTGGCGCTGACCGTCCTGGGCGGTGGCGAGTCCTCCCGGCTGCACAACCGCCTGGTACGCCGCGACCAGACGGCCGTCGCGGCAGGCTTCGGCATGCTGCGGCTCGCCGGCGCGCCCTCGCTGGGCTGGCTGGACGTGAAGACCTCCAGCGGGGTCGAGGTGCCCGACATCGAGGCGGCCGTCGACGAGGAGCTCGCGCGGTTCGCCGCCGAGGGCCCGACGGCCGAGGAGATGGAGCGCGCCCAGGCGCAGCTGGAGCGCGAGTGGCTGGACCGGCTGAGCACGGTGGCCGGCCGGGCCGACGAACTGTGCCGCTTCGCCGTGCTGTTCGGCGACCCGCAGCTGGCGCTCAGCGCCGTCCAGCGGGTCCTCGACATCACCGCCGAGGAGGTGCAGGCCGTGGCCGCGGCCCGACTGCGCCCCGACAACCGCGCGGTGCTGGTGTACGAGCCGCTTCCGGCAGAGGCCGACGAGAACGACGAGAACGAGGGGGCGGAGCAGTGAGCGACACCGCAGCCGTCACGATGACCTTCCACCCGCAGCCGCAGGCCGGCCAGGCCCGGCCGTGGGCCTTCCCTGCCCCGGAGCGCGGCTCGCTGCCCAACGGCCTGACCGTGCTGCGCTGCCACCGGCCGGGCCAGCAGGTCGTCGCCGTCGAGGTCAACCTGGCCGCCCCGCTGGACGCCGAGCCCCAGGGCCTGGACGGCGTGGCGACCATCATGGCCCGCGCGCTGTCCGAGGGCACCGACAAGCACACCGCCGAGGAGTTCGCGGCCGAGCTCGAGCGCTGCGGCGCCACGCTCGACGCGCATGCCGACCACCCGGGCGTGCGGGTCTCCCTGGAGGTCCCGGCCTCCCGGCTGGCCAAGGCGCTGGGCCTGGTCGCCGAGGCGCTGCGCGCGCCCGCCTTCGCCGACAGCGAGGTCGACCGGCTGGTGCGCAACCGGCTCGACGAGATCCCGCACGAGCTGGCCAACCCGCAGCGCCGCGCCGCCAAGGAGCTCTCCAAGCAGCTCTTCCCGTCCACCCTGCGGATGTCCCGCCCGCGCCAGGGCACCGAGGAGACGGTCGCCCGGATCGACTCCGCGGCCGTACGCGCCTTCTTCGAGGCCCACGTACGCCCCGCCACCGCCACGGCGGTGGTCGTCGGCGACCTGACCGGCATCGACCTGGACGCCGTGCTGGCGGACACCCTGGGCAGCTGGACAGGCAACTCCGCCGAGGCGCTCCCGGTGCCGCCGGTGACCGCCGACGACACCGGCCGCGTGGTCATCGTGGACCGGCCCGGCGCGGTCCAGACGCAGCTGCTCATCGGCCGGATCGGGCCGGACCGGCACGAGCGGGTCTGGGCGGCGCAGGTGCTCGGCACGTACTGCCTGGGCGGCACCCTCACCTCGCGCCTGGACAAGGTGCTGCGCGAGGAGAAGGGCTACACGTACGGCGTGCGCGCCTTCGGCCAGGTGCTGCGTTCCACCGCCGACGGCAAGGGCGCCTCGATGCTCGCCATCAGCGGCTCCGTGGACACCCCCAACACCGGCCCGGCGCTCGACGACCTCTGGAAGGTGCTCCGCACCCTCGCGGAGGGCGGCCTGACCGACGCCGAACGGGACGTGGCGGTGCAGAACTTGGTGGGCGTGGCCCCGCTGAAGTTCGAGACGGCCGCGGCCGTCGCCGGCACGCTCGCCGACCAGGTCGAGCAGGAGCTCCCGGACGACTACCAGGCCCGGTTGTACGCGCAGCTGGCCCAAACGGGCACGGTGGAGGCGACTTCGGCCGTCCTGGCCGCGTTCCCGGTGGACCGCCTGGTCACCGTCCTGGTGGGCGACGCTTCGCAGATCGAGGCGCCGGTGCGGGCGCTCGGGATCGGCGAGGTCACCGTCGTCACCAACTGACGGACATCTCAAGGGGTTCCGGTGGCTTGTCCACCGGGGCCCCTTTTGTCTGTTTGGTGGAGAGGTTGCTTGTATGTGGTGTGGCGTACGCAACAAAAAGGCGCGTCTGTTTGGCGATTGACTGATGATCCGCCTAGCGTCGGGCGTGCTGTCCGTCAGTTGTACGCGCCGCATCCGCGGCACCGGGCAGCGATCGCCGAGTCCCCGTCAGGCGCGAGCCTGGGGAGCCGGGGACCCACATGCGTCCCTGGGGTGAATCGGACCGCCTCGTCAGAGGGGGCCCGTAGGAGACCTTCCTGCTCCGAACCCGTCAGCTAACCCGGTAGGCGAGAAGGAAGGAAAGGATCAGCCCCTTCATGGCGTTTGGCAGTCGTGCCGCCGGTAAACACCGTGGTTCCAGTCGTCTGAGCCGCAAGACCGCCGGCTACGCCGGCATAGCCGCCCTCGCCACCACCGGTGTCGTCGGCTCCCTCGCAGGCCCGGCGTTCGCCGCGTCGGACAAGGCGCCCTCCATGGAGGACACCGGCCTGAACGCCGTCGTGACGGCCGAGGACGTCCCGGTCCAGATCGAGGCCCAGGCCGAGGCCCAGCAGCACGCGGCCGAGGCCGCGGCCGCCAAGGCGAAGGCGGAGGCCGACGCGAAGGCGCGCGCCGCCGAGGCCAAGGCGAAGGCCGAGGAGAAGGTGAAGGCCGAGCGCGAGGCCGCCGAGCGCGCCGCCCGCGAGGAGGAGCGCAAGCGCCTCAACACCTTCGTCGCCCCGGTCGACGGGTCCTATATCAGCACCCAGTGGCACGCAGGCGGCGGCATGTGGTCCTCCGGCAGCCACACCGGCATCGACTTCCACGCGGCCTCCGGCACCTCGGTGCACGCGGTGGGCGCCGGAACCGTGGTCGAGGCCGGCTGGGGCGGCGCGTACGGCAACAACGTCGTCATCAAGCACAACGACGGCACGTACACGCAGTACGGCCACATGACCTCGCTGGACGTCTCCGTCGGCGAGCAGGTCACCGCGGGCCAGCAGATCGGCCTGTCGGGCTCCACCGGCAACTCCAGCGGCCCGCACCTGCACTTCGAGGCCCGCACCGGCCCCCAGTACGGCTCGGACATCGACCCGGTCGCCTACCTGCGCAACCACGGCGTCGACGTCTGACCCGCAGCACTTCACCGAAGGCCCCGGCTCCCCGAGCCGGGGCCTTCGCGTTGTGGCTGTAAACATTCGCGATTTCCGTCCGCGCTCGGAAAACATCGCTTGTTGCAATAGAGTCCCAGTACGATCCCAGCACGGTCGCGGTAATGGCGTCGGCAGTCGGAAATAGGCGGAGGTCCGGACTTGCGTATTCCTGCGCACGCGGTATGCACGGCAATCCGCGACGACATCGTCTCCGGAGTCTTCGAACCGGGCGGCAGGCTGACCGAGGAGGTGCTGGCCCGCCGGTACGGCGTCTCCCGCGTCCCGGTCCGCGAGGCGCTGCGGACCCTGGAGTCCGAAGGCTTCGTCACCACCCGGCGGCATGCGGGCGCCTGCGTCGCCGAGCCCACCGAGCAGGAGGCGGCCGACCTCCTGGAGCTGCGGATGCTGCTCGAGCCGCTGGCGGCCGCCCGGGCCGCCCGCCGGCGCACCGAGGCCCACCTCAAGGTGCTGCGCGGGCTGGTCAGACTGGGCCAGGAGCGGGCCAGGCGGGGCCAGGGGGAGGATCTGCGGTCCCTGGGAGGCTGGTTCCACGAGACCCTCGCCCAGGCTTCCGGCAGCCCCGGGCTGATCGCGCTGCTCACGCAGATGCGGCACAAGGTCGCCTGGATGTACGCCGTGGAGGCGCCGGCCCGGCCCGTCGAGTCCTGGGCGGAGCACGGGGCGATCGTGGACGCGGTGGCCCGCGGGGACGCCGAGCGCGCCCGGACGCTGACGGCGGTGCACGCGGACCGGGCGGCCGGGGCGCACCGGCTGCGGGTGAGGACTTCGCAACATGCCGTAAACACGGCGAGCGGTCCGCATTAACAAATGCCGCGTATTACTGTCGGAGGCTGCTTAATGCCGGAAGTGGTTGAGGCCGTAGGCGGCAGCCGAATTCGTGGTGTGCGTGTTGTCGCCCCGCGCGGATGGCAGGAATTCCCGACGCGTCCTGAATGGGGCGTCGAACGGGGTGGGAAAACGATGAAGCCGCGGCCGCCGGAATACCGGTGGCCGCGGCTTCATCGCATGCCCGGGGGCGAACCCGAAGGGTCAGACGGTCTCGGGGAGCTCGTCGAGGCCCTCGGCGACCAGCCTCGCGAGGCGGTCGAGCGCCGCCTCGGCACCCTCGGCGTCGGACGCGAGGACGATCTCCTCGCCGCCCTGGGCGCCCAGGCCCAGCACCGCGAGCATGGACGCGGCGTTGACGGGGTTCCCGTCGGTCTTCGAGATGGTCACCGGGACGCCGGAAGCGGTCGTCGCGCGGACGAAGATCGAGGCGGGACGAGCGTGCAGGCCCTCGGCCCAGCCGACGTTGACGCGGCGCTCTGCCATGGTGATGCCCTTCAGGTTCTTACGGTTGTCTAGACCAGTCTCTCACGACGCCTCGAATGCTCCGACCGACCTCCGGCCCGAATCATCCGCCGTACGACCTACCCCAGCTTGCACCGATTTGCCCCTGCCCGCCTCGTGCGCCGCGCAGGAGCAATTCGGCCAGTCCTGGCCTTAAGATCGCCGCATGACCACCGCGTCGGACCCCTCGTACCCGGCCCACTGGGAGGCCGATGTCGTCCTGCGCGACGGCGGCACCGCCCGGATCAGGCCCATCACCACGGAGGACGCGGGCCGACTGGTCAGCTTCTACGAGCAGGTCTCCGACGAGTCGAAGTACTACCGGTTCTTCGCGCCCTACCCCCGGCTCTCCGACCGGGACGTGCACCGCTTCACGCACCACGACTACGTGGACCGGGTCGGCCTCGCGGCGACCATCGGCGAGGAGTTCATCGGCACCGTCCGCTACGACCGGATCGGCCCCGACGGCCGGCCCGCGTCCGCCCCCGCCGACGAGGCCGAGGTCGCCTTCCTCGTCCAGGACGCCCACCAGGGGCGCGGGGTCGCCTCCGCGCTCCTCGAACACATCGGCGCGGTCGCCCGCGAGCGGGGCATCCGCCGGTTCGCGGCCGAAGTGCTGCCCGCCAACAACAAGATGATCAAGGTGTTCACCGACGTCGGCTACCAGCAGAAGCGCAGCTTCGAAGACGGCTCCGTCCACCTCACCCTCGACCTCGAACCCACCGCCGAGTCCCTGGCCGTGCAGCGCGCCCGCGAGCAGCGCGCCGAAGCCCGCTCCGTGCAGCGGCTGCTGGCCCCCGGCTCGGTGGCGGTGATCGGAGTCAGCCGCTCCGGCGGAGGCGTCGGCGCGGCCGCCCTGCGGAACCTGCGCGACAGCGGCTTCCACGGCCACCTCTACGCCGTGAACGAGGCCGTCACCGCCGACCTGCTGGACGGCGTACGGGCCTACCGGGCGCTCGGCGACATCGACGCCCCGGTCGACCTCGCGGTGATCGCGATCCCCGCCGAGCGGGTCCCCGAGGCCGTGGCCGCCTGCGGCGAGCACGGGGTGCAGGGGCTGGTGGTGCTGTCCGCCGGCTACGGGGAGAGCGGCGCGGCCGGGCTCGACCGGCAGCGCGAACTGGTGCGCCAAGTGCGTTCGTACGGGATGCGGCTGATCGGGCCGAACGCGTACGGCGTGATCAACACCGCTCCGGAGGTCGGGCTCAACGCCTCCCTGACACCGGCGCCCGCGCCGATCCGGGGCCGCATCGGGCTGTTCACCCAGTCCGGGGCGATCGGCATCTCGCTGCTCTCCGCGCTGCTGCGGCGGGGCGAGGGGCTGTCGTCCTTCGTCTCGGCGGGCAACCGGGCGGACGTCTCCGGGAACGACATCCTCCAGTACTGGTACGAGGACGAGGCCACCGACGTCGCGCTGATGTACCTCGAAACCCTGGGCAACCCGCGGAAGTTCACGCGGCTCGCACGGCGGACGGCCGCCGTGAAGCCGGTGGTCGTCGCCCGAGGCGGCCGCCACACCCCGGCGGGGCACGTGGTCCCCGGGACCAGGCTTGCGGAGACCACGGTCTCGGCACTGCTGCGGCAGGCCGGGGTGATCCGGGTCGACACGGTGACGGAGCTCGTGGACGTCGGGCTGCTGCTGGCCTCGCAGCCGCTGCCGGCCGGGCCGCGCGTGGCGATCCTCGGGAACTCGGAGTCGCTGGGTGTCCTCACGTACGACGCGTGCCTCGCGCAGGGGCTGCGGCCGGCGGCCCCCCTGGACCTGACGACGGCGGCGACGCCGGAGGACTTCCGGGTGGCGCTGGGCGCGGCGCTGGGCTCCGCCGAGAACGACGCGGTGATCGTCACGGTGATCCCGTGGGTCAACCAGCAGTCGCCGCAGGACGACCTGGCCGAGGCCCTTCGGGACGCGGTGGCCGGGCATCCCGGCAAGCCGGTGGCGGTCGTGCACGTGGAGCTGGCGGAGCTCGTCGACGCCCTGTCCCCGGCGGGGGGCCTGCCCGAAGCCGGGCCCCGCCCCGACCCGGCGCGGCCAGGCCCGGCGGGTGCGCCGCCGCTTCCGGGAGAGCTTCCGGGGGCGCACCCGGGGGCGCTGCCCCTGCGCCCCCGGGGCTCGGCCTCCGGCG
Organism: Streptomyces sp. NPDC050448; assembly: GCF_040655295.1. Classification (NCBI taxonomy): domain Bacteria; kingdom Bacillati; phylum Actinomycetota; class Actinomycetes; order Kitasatosporales; family Streptomycetaceae; genus Streptomyces; species Streptomyces sp. NPDC050448. The sequence continues at coordinate 133,009 of NZ_JBFAJR010000020.1, forward strand.
AGGCCGGCCCCGCCGGGCCGGACGTGCGCATTCCGGCGTATCCGGCTGCCGAGCGGGCCGTGCGGGCCGTGGCCGAGGCCGTGCGGTACGGCCAGTGGCGGCGGGCCAATGCCGAGGCCGGGCAGGTGCCCGAGTACGAGGACATCGACGAGGCCGGAGCCGCAGCCCAGCTCGCCACCTTCCTGGCCGGCGTCGGCGACGACGTGCTCACCCTCACCGAGCCCGACGCCGCCGCGCTGCTCGCCCGGTACGGGATCCGGGTGCTCCCCACCCTGCCCGCGCCGACCGCGGACGACGCGGTCCGGGCCGCCCGGGCCCTGGGCTACCCCGTCGCCCTCAAGACCACCGCCCCGCACCTTCGCCACCGCGCGGACCTCGGCGGCGTACGCCTCGACCTCGCGACCGAGGCCGATCTGCGCCGCTCGTACGAGGAGCTCACCGACCTCCTCGGAACGCCCGGCGAGCTGCTCCCCGTCGTCCAGGCCATGGTGCCCCGCGGGGTCGACACCGTCGTGCGGTCCGTCATCGACCCCGCCGCCGGCGCCGTCCTCTCCTTCGGGCTCGCCGGCGTCGCCTCCGAGCTGCTCGGCGACACCGCCCACCGCCTGGTCCCGGCCACCGACCGGGACGCCGCCGGGCTGATCCGGTCCATCCGGACCGCTCCCCTCCTGTTCGGCTGGCGGGGCAGCGACCCCGTCGACACCCCCGCCCTCGAAGAGCTCCTGCTGCGCCTGTCCCGGCTCGTGGACGCCCACCCCGAGGTGGTGGGCGTCACCCTCGAGCCCGTCGTCGTCGCCGCCAAGGGCCTCTCCGTCCTCAGCGCCACGGTCCGCGTGGCCCACCCGCCCGCCCGCACCGATCTCGGCCCTCGGACGCTCCCCAGCTACTGAGCGGGTCCGAGGCGCCCGGGGTGCCCCGTACGGGCCTTAGGATGGACCTCATGGCGAAATCCGGTACGACGACCCAGGGGCTGCGCACGGCGATCGAGCGCAGCGGCTACTACCCGGCCCTCGTGGCCGAGGCCGTGGAGGCCGCGGTGGGCGGCGAGCCGATTTCGTCGTACCTGGTCCACCAGGAGACGACGTTCGACTCCAACGAGGTGCGCCGGCACGTCACCGTCCTGGTCCTGACCGGCAACCGCTTCATCGTGAGCCACACCGACGAGCAGGCCGCCGACGCCGGGTCCCCGTCCCCGTACGCGACCACCTCCACCGAGTCGGTCAAGATCGGCGCGATCTCCTCCGTGGTGCTCAGCCGCGTCGTCGCCAACCCCGAGTCGTACACCCCCGGCACCCTGCCCCGCGAGGTCGTCCTGACCATCGGCTGGGGCGCGGTCTCGCGGATCGACCTGGAGCCCGCGGCCTGCGGCGACCCGAACTGCGACTCCGACCACGGCTACACCGGCAACTCGACCGCCGACGACCTCAGCCTGCGCGTCAGCGAGGCCGGCGACGGCCCGGAGGCGGTCCGCCAGACCCTCGTCTTCGCGCAGGCGCTCTCCGAAGCCACCGCGGCGACTTCCGCCACCGCCCGCTGATGGCCTACCCCGCACCGTCGAACTGGGACGAGCCGGAGCTGCTGGACCTCACCGGCGCCCCCGTTCCGGAGTACGGCACCGGCTCGCTCGCCGACCTGCTGCCGACCCTCGTGGCCGGCCAGGGCGTCCCCGGGTTCACCGCCGCCATCGCCGAGCTGACCCCGGCCGACCGGAACTGCGTGTTCCTGGTCGACGGCATGGGCTGGGAGCAGATCAAGGCCCACCCGGACGAGGCCCCGTACCTGACCTCCCTCCTCGGCAGCTCGCGCGGCGGCACCGGCCGCCCGGTCACCGCGGGCTTCCCGGCGACCACCGCCACCTCGCTGGCCTCCGTCGGCACCGGTCTGCCGCCCGCGCGGCACGGCCTGCCCGGCTACGCCGTGCGCAATCCGGCCACCGGCGAGCTCATGAACCAGCTCCGCTGGCACCCCTGGACCCCGCCGAAGCCCTGGCAGCCGTACCCGACGGTCTTCCAGCAGGCGGACGCGGCCGGGGTGGCCACGGCGCAGGTGTCCTCGCCCGCGTTCCAGACCACCCCGCTCACCAAGATCGCGCTGAGCGGTGGCACCTTCCTCGGCCGGATGACCGGCGAGGAGCGGATGGACCTCGCGGCGGAACGCCTCGCGGCGGGCGACCGCTCGCTGGTGTACACGTACTTCAGCGAGCTCGACGGGGCCGGCCACCGGCACGGTGTGAACTCCGACGCCTGGCGCGGCCAGCTGATGTACGTGGACCGGCTCGTGCAGCGGCTCGCCGAGCAACTCCCGCCGCGTACCGCGCTGTACGTGACCGCCGACCACGGCATGGTGGACGTCCCCTTCGACGAGGACTCCCGGATCGACTTCGACGAGGACTGGGAGCTGGGCGCGGGCGTGGCCCTGCTCGGCGGCGAGGGCCGGGCCCGGCACGTGTACGCCGTACCGGGCGCCGAGGCGGACGTCCTGACCGTGTGGCGCGAGGTCCTGGGCGACCGGTTCTGGATCGCGAGCCGCGAAGAGGCCCTGGAACTGGGCTGGTTCGGCGCGCCGGGGGAGTGCGACGAGCGCGTCCTGGGGCGGATCGGCGACGTGGTCGCGGCCGCGCAGGCCGATGTCGCCATCACCGCCTCGCGCAACGAGCCCAACGAGTCCGCTCTCGTCGGCATGCACGGCTCCATGACCGCGGCCGAACAGCTCGTCCCGCTCCTCGAGATCCGCACCTGACCGACCCTGTTCTTCCACCCCTGTCGCACACGACCCGAAAGGTCCCGTACTTCCCATGCCCGAGCTGGTGTTCTTCTCCGGAACGATGGACTGCGGAAAGAGCACCGACTTGCTTGGGAACTCACCATCTATTGGTCGTGGCGTGGGCGGGGTTGCGTCGTCCGGGGCTGAAGTTGTCCGTGCCGGGGCTGTCAGCCGTCTCCGCTCGATCCGAAAGGTCCCGCTCTCCTGATGTCCGAACTTGCCTTCTTCTCCGGAACGATGGACTGCGGGAAGTCAACTTTGGCGCTACAAATCGAACATAATCGATCGGCGCGCGGGCTGCAGGGGCTGATCTTTACGCGTGACGACCGTGCGGGCGAGGGAAAGCTCTCGTCGCGCTTGGGCCTTGTCACCGATGCGGTGGAGGCGGGGCCGGGGCTGGATCTGTATGCCTACGTGGTGGAGCAGCTGTCGCGGGGCGGCAAGGTCGACTATGTGATCGTGGACGAGGCCCAGTTCCTGGCCCCCGAACAGATCGACCAAATGGCCCGGATCGTCGACGACCTGAACCTGGACGTCTTCGCCTTCGGTATCACCACCGACTTCCGTACGAAGCTGTTCCCCGGCTCCCAGCGTCTGATCGAGCTCGCCGACCGCGTGGAGACCCTCCAAGTCGAGGCGATGTGCTGGTGCGGATCACGGGCCACTCACAACGCCCGCACTGTGGGCGGGGAGATGGTAGTCGAGGGCGAGCAGGTCGTGGTGGGAGACGTGGCTCGGTCGGCGGCCGAGGTGGGGTATGAGGTGCTGTGTCGACGCCATCACCGCCGCCAGATGACGAGCGCCGCGTCACAGGCGGGGGCGCTGTCACCGGATGTGCTGCCGGTCACCCCCGGCTGATTCCGGGTTTGCACGCGGTGGCCGACGAGGCGTCGTACGGGGTTGAGGATGCTTGTGCCGACCTCGACCCTCTGTCCGCGTACCACCGGCATGGCGACATTTGGGACGGGTGACCTGCCACGTACAGGGTTTCAGTGGTTGGCGTCCGCGCCTTGATGAGCTCACGCAGCTTGACGCGGGTGTCGGCGTCGGTGGAGTAGATCACCGTGCCGACCATGCCGCGGGTGAGAAGCACCTTGTATGTGTTGAGGATCACCCGTTGTACGTCCGCGTCCGAAGTGGCCTTCGTGAAGCCAGGGTTGGATGCGGCACGGTCGACGATCCATGCCCCATTCCGCCACACAGGAGCGAGGCGCGGCCATCGCGGTCAAGGCGTTCGCCAAGGAGTACAGCGCGAAGTTCCCCAAGGCCGTCAAGAAGATCGTCGATGACACGGCTGAGCTGCTGGCTTTCTGCGGCTTCCCCGCCGAGCACTGGATCCACCTGCGGACCACGAACCCCATCGAGTCGACCTTCGCGACCGTCCGGCTGCGGCCAAGGTCACCAAATGGGCCGGCTCTCGAGCCGCCGCCCTCGCGATGGTGTTCAAGCTCGTCAAGCCTGCTCGTGGATCGCCGGCGCCCGGCACTCGGGTGCGAGAACTTCAGCGTCGCCTCGGTTACTCCCCGCTCGCGGTCTTGGTCGCCCCTCCGTGCCGGGTCACTCGCGGGCGGCATCGGACGCGCGTCGCACCGTAGGTGAAGGCCGGGTCAGTGGCCTTGCTCGCCCAGATGTACGCCTCGCCGGGCTGGAGCTCGGCGAGCTGGTCCGGTCGCAGCGATGCGAAAGCGGTGTTTGCCTTCTGGAGGTGCTTCAGCCAGGCAGGGGAGGTGAACTTGTGCAGGATCACGTGGTCGGAGAGCTCGATGAGGGAGACCGGGACAGAGGGCGGGTCCTGACTGGCGACCAGGATGCTCATGCCCTTGTGCCGCATCTCGCGCACTGTCTCCACCAGGCCGGCCACGAGGTCCGGACTGTCGATGTACTTGTGGGCCGACCTGAAACTGAACCACCGCTACGAACGCCACCCCCGCAACTACCTGGCCTTCCTTGGACTCGCAGCCGCCCTCTGCTGCTACAAACGCCTCATCCGAATGACCACATAGGACACGGTCTTAGAAGGGGCGTCGACGGCCGGAGGCCAATATGATCCTCAGGACCGGATCGGAGACACCCTGGGTAGCACCGAGACGGACGATAGAGAAGGCGCAGGCCCCTGCTGAGGCCGATGGTCCGGGACGTCCCGGACACTGGAGGTATCTGAATGTCCGATGTGGAGCACGTTGTCTCGTCATGGACGAGGATTGTCCGCTGGCTGGAGGTGCATGCTCCTGCCAGCGCTGCGGCACTTGGACCTCCGGCGACCGACGCCGAAGTCCAGCGGCTGAGCGACGCGCTGGGCTTTTCAGTGCCCGCTCCGTTGGAGGCTTGGCTACGCCTGAACAACGGAAGCACTGCCAAAGACTCCCGCGACCCGGTCCCTGGAGGATACGCGCTCAAAATTGATCAGACCTCGATCATCTTCCCCGAAGGGAGAATTTTTTTTCGACTGCCAGCGGATTTCCGACAGCCATCAAGACTTCCTTCACGTCGCCGCCAATATTGGAGACGATGAATGGTGGAAGCCGACCTGGGTTCCCATTGTCGGATATTTTGATGGCCATTCTGGGCTTATCTTGGATTCCGAAGCAGACGGAACGTCATGCACAATCCTTGAATATTCGGAGTCTGATTTCGCCAGGCCGTACGCCTCGTCGTTGGGAGAGGTACTCGCCGATATGGCAGACGTTCTAGAACAGGGCGCTAGAAGCAATCCGATCATGCGGGGAGAGCAGCAGCCATCCGTCGAAGGCGGCCGGTTGTTCTGGAATTAGCCCATACCGAAGTGGGGGTCTCATGAATATTCACGAGACCCCCACCCTCATGCGGGTTCCGTTCTACGGCTTCTGCACATCAAGCCAGTACTGGTCTCCTTCGAGAACGCGATTGTCCCTGCGGAACGTGGGAATCAGTGCCATCGACTGGCTATTTTGGTTGCCCGACATACTCGCCCTGGCGCAGGGCTCCGGCCACGTTGGAACATTAGCGCGCGGGTCGGCAATCAGCCTCCATACACCATTGCCGCCCCTGACAGCGACGGTTGTTGCGCACTTTTCACCCTTTTCCCCAAGGGTAAGGGGATTCAGATTCTTCCCATACCAGCTTTGCGGAATAGCGGCACTCTGCCAGCTCGACGCAAACGGGAACTCGTCGCAGCTGTAAATGTCATTCCCACTGGTCGCCAGTTCAGGAGACAGGGTTGCCAGTTGCGAGCGTTGCCAGTTTTCCGGGCAGATGGTTTCACGGTTGTGCGTGACTAGCTTCTTATTACTGTCGGAGGGAACTGGAACGTAGATGTCATCGGTCAGGAAGGTGAGCGGGGTCCCGCCGCGAAGCCCGTACTTGCCGGGAAGCTTGTTCTGCGCCAGCCAGGCATGGGCGGCTGCGGCGGGGAACTTCTTGTGGTTCATGACGTAGCCAGGTATGTAGCTCTTGAACACGCAGCCCGGGGTGGTCGAGACGTCTACATCGCAGCGTACGTCGAGCTCAGATTTTTGAGCTGTCAGTGTATTAGTGGCTCGGCCATTCAAAATGCCACTGTAAGTCCAGCTGGGCGTGATGACGCTGTAACCTGCGCCCTTGGTCCATTTGATCTTCTGGGTGGCGGTAGCGGTGTGTGGGTCGCCCTTGACGAAGTCCTTCGAGCCGCTCCATTCAGTGGGTTCCATCTGGCAGGCGCCGCCGCAGTTAAACCCCACGTTCAGGCTTGCGTTGGTTACGCCGCCTTCCATGCTCAGGAGGGAGATGGTTGCCTTTTGCGTAAACGTGTCGCTCTTTACATCCAGGTCGATTTCGTGCCGGTATCGGAACGTGGCTCTGCCGAGTTGGGGCTGCGTCATGGCCATCTCGGCTACGATGCACGCGTGTGTTCGCGTGTTAGTCATAGACTTTTGAGATATGGAGCAGGTGGCCACGTCCAATGCAGAAACCGGCGCCGTCATCGCTGCCGGGTGCGTGTCGGCCGTGGAAATTTGTGCTGCATTGGTCTTGTCCGAGGATGGAGCGGATTTCGCGGCACTCTTGCCCGCTATGAGCTCGTTGAAAAAGTCGCCAGGAATGGTGGCTGGCGGTTCTATGGGAGCAGGGTCTGGCGCGTTGACGTCGGGATCACCGAAGGTCAGGTCAGTGGGGATTCCGGAGTAGTCGCCGGGTACGAAGGCAATGGCATCCCAGGCTATATCCTTGTCTCCGGTTCCATCACTGGTGAAGTTGGACATACTGACCTGCGGGTACATGTCTGTAAACCAGTAGGCGCCGAGGTCTACCCATTTGTTTGATGCGTTACTGGTTTGCGAAATACGCTTGGTGATAACGCCGCTTGCTGTTGTGATGTCGTAGAGGGCTTCGTTGGTTTGCGCACCATGGTCCGGAATGTGGGCGAATACCTTGGCCTGTCCACCCTGCTCGGTGATCTTCTCGCTGAGTCTCCACGTTCCGGTGACCTTCAGTCGTTGGCCTGCTGCGTCGTCCTTGCGGGTGTGAGCGAACCAGAAGTGGCTGGTGTAGCCGGCGCCGATTTGGTGTAGGTCGATTTTGGCGCTGAGTGTCGCGAAGTCGAGGTTGAAGGTGCCGCTGCTGGGCTTGGGTGAGGAGCAGCCTGGCCGGTGGATGGGAGTGCCGTCGGGTACGTCATCGACGATGATGGCGTTGGCGGGCAGACCCTGGGTAGTGCAGTTGGGTGGGTAGGCGGTGCCGTCTGCTTCTTCCTTGTAGGTGTCGTTGAAGCGCAGGAGTTCGTTGCCGCACTCGGCTTTGGTGTCACAGTCCTTCCAGGTGACTGGTTGGTTCCACCAGCATTTGAGGTCCTTGCGGGTGCAGGCGCCCAGTCCGGGTTCGTTCTGGTCGTTCGGGCCGATCTTGCTGGGGTCGCAGCTGTTGGCAGTGGTGCAGAACAGGTTCTCCGCCGGCTTGACCGTGCTGCGCAGTGCAGTGCTGGTCCACCAGGCCTCACGGAAGCCTGCGACCATTTTGCCGGGGGATTCCATGGCTTCTAGTGGCCGGGCTGCCCAGCCGAGGACCTTCTCCTGGTAGGGCCAGTCCTGAGGGTGCGTGGCATGTTTGTAGTCGCTTCCGCCGGCCGGGCCCTCCAGGAAGGGCGGGCGGTTGGCCTTCCAGAGCGGGTTGGCCGGATTGTTGGTGAAGCCCACTCCCCATAGTCCGTCGTTGCTCGCTGCCGCAGCCTTGGGGTAGTAGCCGGAGTTGTAGGCCCAGAGGGCGAAGAACCAGTTCTCCAAGTACTTCGGATCACCGTTGTTGACCTTCAGGCCGTCCGCGCTGGTCACGTTCCACTTGTCGGCGAGGACTCGCTGGCCGGCAGCGATGTTCGCGGCGTAGTCGAGCGCGACGGCCTCCTGCTGCAGTTTGGTCAGCGTGGCGACTGTGCCGGGCTTCTCCTTGCCGTGCAGGCGCATGCCGTCGGTTACCTGGGCGACGCCGTATCCGCAGTCGGCTTCGGCCCAGTTGATCGACCACGGATCGGTCTGCTGCCCGTTAGGGGCGTACTTGATGCCGTAGTAGTTGCCGATCAGCGGGTTGCCGGTTACGCCAGGCACGACCATGCGGGAGGCCTGCCACATGTTGGATTCCTGGGCGGTGATGCCCAGCAGAACTTGTGCGGGTATCCGACCACCGCCGTTGAGCCCGAGGCGCGGGAAGAGGGTCTGGGGCTGGTAGGCGCCCATCCCGAGGTTCTTCCAGTTCTCCGGCCGGGAGATGTTCTTGTCCAGGGTCCCGTTTACGATCTGGTCGACAGCCCACTCGACCTGGCGGGGCTTGGGCTGCATGGCCTGCTTGGCAGGGTCGTTACGGGCAACGGCGCATGTCCGGTCGGGCTCGTCCGTGGCTTGTGTGGCGGCTAGGGCGGCCTGGGTTGATGCGGCGGCCTGGGTAGTCCGGGCTGCCGGCGGTGGCGGGGTGACGGTGAACGCGACTGCCTGGCCCGTTTTGAGGACCTTTACGTCGATGTCGGCCGACTGCGGGGCGAAGGCTTGCGGTGTACGGGGATCCTCGCCGCGGGTCGATGCGACCTTGGTGATCAGCGCCTCGCCCCGCGTGGTGGCTGTCGATTCCTTGGGGACGTCCGCTCGGCGGGTGACCGTGGGGGGGAGTTGTCCCACGGCCTTGGTGTCCCCTGTGATGAAGACCTTGCCGTCGGCGCTGGCTGAAAGATCCATTTTCGACAGCGTGCCCTCGGCCAGGACCGGGGGCTTGGTCTTAGCCGTATCGGGGTGGGAGATGTCCTGTGCGGTGACCCGCTTGACCTGGCCCCGCTCAGCTGATTCGGCGAGGCGGTCCATGTAGACGACGCCGCCATCAGCGTCGGGGGTCAGCCCGAACGGCACCTTGTTGGTGGCGGCGATGGCGGTGGTGTGGCCCTCGTCGTCGATCCGGGTGATCCGGGCAGCGTCGGCTGCGACGATGTCGTTGCCGACAGGGACCGCGGATGTGACCTGACCGGGCAGCTCGATGGTCTTGCCGATGCGGCCTGCCGAAGCGTCCACCTTGAGCAGTCGGGTCGCGTTGTGCGTCTCGCCGCCGGCCTGGGTCAGGACAGCTGTCTCGTCCTTTCCGCAGCCGGGGCTGAAATAGGCGAGTGAGGCTTGTCGGTCGAGTTTGGTGATTTTGCCGGAGTCCAGATCGACCACGGCGGTGAAGGCTCCGCGAGCCATGAGCTCGGCCTTGTTGGTGAAGGTGCGGGGTGCGTAGGCGACTACGGCTCGTTTTCCGGATCCGGTGACGCAGGCGTTACCGATCCACATGTCGGTGTCGAAGCCGTCCTCGGACAGGGTGGCGGCGGTGCGCCAGGAGTACCCGTTCTTGTGGTCGGCGACCAGGAGGTGGAATCCGGTTGCATCGCCGATGGCGGTCCAGGCGCGGTCCCCGGAACTGCGCCAGTCCTTGCCGAGAACCTTGTCGCGTTTTTCGGGTACCACCTGTGAAGGACCTGGCTGCTTCGCGTCGACGGGTGCAGGTGTGGCAGCAGGCGATGGGGCGCCCCATGCCTGGCTCTGCATCAGACCGCATATCAGTGCAGTGCTTACGACGACGGCCGCGGGTGCTTGCCGTCTTCTTACACGATGTCTCAAGGGATGATCCTTCCTTGGTTGTCGGATCTGGGGACTCGCTGCGTGGAACTGTCCTGATGCGGGCCAGCGGAGAGCTGGCCACGGCTCATGAACGGCCTCGCGAACGAAGAACTGGGTGGAGGTGTGAGGCTCAGGGCAGGCCGAGGAAGGCATCCGTCAGAAGCCGATGGCGGCCTGCGGAATGCATGAGTGTCGGGGCTGGCAGAACTATCCGCGTCCGGCCCACTGTTCAGCGACGCAGGGCTTCTGCCGGTGGGATTCGGGAAGCTCGCCAGGCGGGGTAGAGGCCGGCCAGTAGACCGGTGGCGAGGCCGAGAACAGGGGCTGTGGCAAGGGTTGTGGGGTCGAGCACGGGGGTCCACTGGCGGGCGGCGGAGACTCCGACGACGACGGCGGTGCCGATTGATGTGCCGACGAGTCCGCCGATGAGTCCCAGGGCAGTGGACTCGGCTAGGAACTGCAAGGTGATGTGACGCCCCCGCGCGCCGAGTGCGCGGCGCAGACCTATCTCGCCGGTTCGTTCCATCACTGCGACCAGGGTGGTGTTTGCGATGCCGACGGCTCCGATGACGAGGCACACGGCGGCGAGGAGGAGGAAGAGGGAGCTGAGGTCTCCACCGACGCCAGCCCTCAAGGTTTTGGGATCCGGGGGCGGTAGGGCCTTGAAGTATTCCGGGTGGTCGGGGCGCAGTGCGAGGGCTGCTTCTTCGGCGATCTGGCTGGCGGCGCCGAGGCGGGTGGAGATGAGCATGCTGGCCCGGTCATCAGTTGGTGGGCCCCATATGTGTTCGGCGGTGGAGCGTGGGACCAGGACCGACAGCAGCAGGTCGGGCTTGCGGTCGACATCTTTGAGGATGCCGATGACGGTGAACGGGGTGGTGCCGATGAAGATGGCTGGCTGGCTCTGGACGTCGGTGATGCCCAGCCGTTTTGCGATGCCTGTACCGATGACTGTGACCTGTTGCCGTTCGCGGTCGTGGAAGGCGTCGAATGGCTTTCCCTGTGCCAGGTGGGGGCCCGCGGCCTGGAGTGCTCCCGGGGATGCGGCCATGACTTGCGGGCGCATGTCGCTGCTGTCGGTTCCGAGCAGTGAGGTGCGAACGCTCTGGTCGGTGCGCAGACGTACTTTCCACAGGACGCCGGCGGCCGTGACTCCGTTCAGGGCAGTGATGCGCGTATCAGCGTCCGGTGTGAACGACAGTGGGACATGGCTGCTATCGCTTCCGCCGGTGTCCTGAACGGTGACTTCAGTCGCCGTCAGTTGGCTGAAACGGGCGTCGATCTGGGAGGCGGCGGTGCTGGTCAGACCGAGGACTGCGATGAAGGCACCGACACCCAGGACCGTGCCAAGCCCCGTGAGGGCTGAGCGGGCGGGGCGTTGGAGTACGCCGGCGAGGGCTTCACTGAGCAGGTCATGCAATGCCATGCCCGAGTGGCGGTCCCGTGTGGGGCGCTTGCGGGGGCGCCGGGAGCGGCTGTGTCCCGTCATGCGGTCACCTTCTGGACCGCTGTGTCGGTGAGGAGGCCGTCGCGGATCGATACGGTGCGCTGGCCGCGGGCGGCGACCTGAGGGTCATGGGTGATGGCCACGATCGTGGCACCGTCACGGTGGAGTTGATCCAGGAGTTCCAGGACGGACTCGGCGGTGGCGCTGTCGAGGTTTCCTGTGGGCTCGTCGCACAACAGCAGGGAGGGTTCGGTAACCAGTGCACGTGCGATGGCCACTCGTTGGCGTTCGCCGCCGGAGAGCCGGGTGGGCAAGGCCTCCAAACGGTGGGCCAGTCCTACGCGTACCAGCGCTGCTTGTGCACGGGCACGCCGCTGGGAGCGGCGAACCCGCTGGTAGATCATGGCGAGCTCGACGTTCTCCCATGCACTGCGGTGTGCCAGGAGATGGAAGGCCTGGAAGACGAAGCCGATGCGCGATCCGCGCAGGGCGGTACGTTCCTTGTCTTTGATGCTGGTGGTGTCGATGCCGTCCAGCAGGTAGGTGCCGGAGGTCGGGGTGTCCAGCAGGCCGGCGATGTTGAGGAAGGTGGACTTCCCCGACCCGGAAGGCCCCACGATGGTGACGTACTCGCCCCGCCGTACGGTCAGGTCGCAGGGGAGCAGGGCGGGGACGGGCGGGGGGCCGGGGTAGGTCAGAGCGACCGAGCGAAACTCGATCACCGGTGACGTCTTGTCCTGGATCACGGCCGGCCACCGCCGACAGCAGGTGCTCGCCCCACGCCGAGGACGATGCGGTCACCAGGCGAGAGAGTCCCGGACACGGGTGTGACTTCCACGTTGCCGTCCCCGCTCATACCGGTACGGACCTCCACGCGGGACTGCTTTCCGCTCTTTGTGATGACACTGAGAGTGGTGCGGCCGTCTGCCTGGGAGGAGACAGCGGCGGTCGGGACGGCCAAAACCTCTCCCGCGGTCGAGGCCGCTCTGATGGTCAGGCGGACGTCTTGGCCCGCAAACTCGGCGGCCAGCCGCTCATCGGGGGTGATCTTTACCTGAGTGCGTTGTGGCAAAGGGAGTCCCTGTTCGATGAGCAGGGGCTTCTTCGTGTGTGGGGCATGACCGCGACGGGGTAGGGGCAGGCAGCGGACGG
>NZ_JBFAJR010000021.1:0-131925 GCF_040655295.1 Streptomyces sp. NPDC050448
TGCGCCCGGCCCGCCCGCCGCGTGCGGCCCGCCTGCCGTGCCCGCCGCACCTGCCGCGCTCGCTGCGCCCGGCCCGCTCGCTGCGCCCGGCCCGCTCGCCGTGCCCGGCCCGCCCGCCGCGTGCGGCCCGCCTGCCGTGCCCGCCGCACCTGCCGCGCTCGCTGCGCCCGGCCCGCTCGCCGTGCCCGGCCCGCTCGCTGCGTGCGGTACGCCTGCCGTGCCCGCCGCACCTGCCACGCCTGCCGTGCCCGCTGCCGCCGCCGCGTCCTCGGCGAGCGACCGCTCCGCCGCCCGCAGGAGCAGCTGGATGGAGGACAGGCCCTGCGCCAGGGTGTCGTGGATCTCGCGCGCCAGCCGCTCCCGCTCGGCCAGGATCCCGGCGTCGCGCTCGGCCGCGGCCAGCTCGGCCCGGGTGGCGATGAGCTCCTCGATCAGCTCGCGGCGGCGTTCGCTCTCGCGGTACAGCGCCTGGTAGCCCAGTACGGTCGCCACCGCCACGGCCCCGCCGAGCAGCGGTCCGAGGAAGGCCCCGGGCGTCACCGCGCTGCTGTGCGCGTGCGCCAGGAAACCGCCGATCGCCGTGCACGCGGTCAGCGCGACGGCCGCAAGGCCCCAGCGGAGCCGCAGCAGGTGCAGCTCCAGGAAGTACAGCGGGAAGGCGATCCACAGCCCGTCGGGGGAGACCACCAGCAGCCCCGCCCAGGCCGCGCCCAGCCCGGCCAGCCACACCGCCCCGGCGCGCGGCGAGCGGTGCACCGCGGGGGCCAGTACGCCGGCCACGTACACGGCGGCCAGCACCGCGCAGGCGGCGACCACCCATCCCGCGCGCGGCGCGGAGTCGGTGACGGCCCGTCCTGCGGCCAGCGCGAGCAGCCCGAACAGCAGCGCGTGCAGGCACAGGCGCAGGACGCGCGAGACGGGGGTGAGGGGGCGGGGAGCGAGGGATTCCGGATCAGCCATGGCCCGACCAGCCTAAGCGCGGGCCCGCCGCCCCCGGTCAATCGAAAGTTTGATGTCCGGATGCGTCCTTCGATACCAGGATCGCTACCGTGGCGCGATGCCCCCGGTCCACGCGGAAGACCAGGGTGGGGGTCATGTTCGTCGCATGGAGAGATCTACGGTTCGCGAAGGGCCGCTTCGCCCTCATGGGCTCGGTCGTACTGCTGATCACGCTGCTGGTCGGCCTGCTGTCCGGGCTCACCGCCGGCCTGGCCCGGGAGAATATCTCGGCCGTCACCGGCCTGCCCGCCACCCATCTGGCCTTCGCCGCGCCCACGGGGGACCAGAAGGTGTCCTTCACCAACTCCCAGGTGCCCGAGAAGGCCTGGCGGGCCTGGCGGGCGCAGCCCGGCGTGAAGTCGGCGGAGCCGCTCGGCATCCGCACCACCAACGCCGCGGCGGGTGAGCGCACCGCCGCCGTCTCCGTCTTCGGCGTCGACCCGGCCGGCCCCCTCCCCCCGCGCGGGAGCGGCCTCGCCCAGGGGAAGGCGGTACTCACCGAGAAGGCCGCGAAGGAGCTCGGCGGGCTCGGCGCCGGCGGCAAGCTGAAGATCGGCCCGCTCGAGCTGACCGTGGCCGCAGTCTCCGGCACCGCCGCCTACAGCCACACCCCGGTCGTCTGGACGGACCTGAACGACTGGCAGCGCATCGGCAACCCCGGCAGCTCCGTCGACACCCTCGCCACCGTGATCGCGCTCGACACCGCCGGTTCCGCCGACCTCGCCGCCGGCGACGAGGCCGCCGCCACCACGGCGCAGACCATCGACGAGGCGCTCGGCGCCATAGGGTCCTACCAGGCCGAGAACGGCTCGCTCCAGCTGATGCGCGGCTTCCTCTTCGTCATCTCCGCCCTGGTCATAGGGGCCTTCTTCACCGTCTGGACGATCCAGCGCAGCGGCGACATCGCCGTGCTGAAGGCATTGGGTGCCTCCACCCCGTACCTGCTGAAGGACGCGCTCGGCCAGGCCGTGGTCATGCTCGCGATCGGCACCGGGCTCGGTACGGCGCTCGCAGCCGGGTTCGGCGCGCTGATCAGCGGGGGCAACGTGCCCTTCGTCCTCGACACCGCGACCGTGCTGGTGCCCGCCGCGATCATGATCGTGCTCGGCGCGCTGGGCGCGGCCCTGTCCATCCGGCGGATCACCGCCGTCGACCCCCTGACCGCCCTCGGGAGCGCCCGATGACCCTTCTCGTGCACGACGTCACGCTCACCTACCCGGACGGCGAGAGCCGGCTCACCGCCCTCGACCGGGTCCGCCTCGAGGTGCCCGCCGGCACCCTGACCGCGGTGATCGGACCCTCCGGCTCCGGCAAGTCCAGCCTGCTGGCGGTCGCCGCCACCCTGGTCACCCCGGACTCCGGGCAGGTGGTGGTGGCCGGCCAGGACACCGCGAAGCTCGGCGCGGCCGAGAAGTCGGCCCTGCGCCGCGAGAAGATCGGGATCGTCTTCCAGCAGCCGAACCTGCTGGCCTCGCTCACCGCCGCCGAACAGCTCCAGGTGATGGCGCACCTCTCGGGCCGCCCCGCGCGGACGCTGCGCCGCCGCGCGCTGGAGCTGCTGGACGCGGTGGGCCTGGCCGACAAGGCCGACAAGCGCCCCCACCAGCTCTCCGGCGGCCAGCGCCAGCGCGTCAACATCGCCCGCGCCCTGATGAACGAGCCGGCCGTGCTCCTGGTCGACGAGCCCACGAGTGCCCTGGACCACGATCGCGGGGCGGCCGTCCTCGACCTGCTGGTCACCCTGACCCGAGAGCGCTCCACCGCGACCGTGCTGGTCACCCACGACCACGCCCACCTGGAGCGGATGGACCGGACGGCGACGATGACGGACGGCCGCCTGACGGAATCGGAGGCGCAGGAGGAGGCGGAAACGGAGCCGGAGCCGGTCCCGGCGGCCTGAGCGGCCGAGCCGCAGCCGTGCCGCGTACGCGAAGGCCCCAGCCCCTCACACCAGAGGGGCCGGGGCCTTGGTACGGACGGGGCCGGGGCCCGGGCCGGAACCTATGCGGGGTTCTGGCTCTGCAGGGCCACGGACAGGTCGGCCGCGACGTTCTGGAGGATCGGCACGATCGAGTCCGTAAGGGCCTCGGTCACGCGGCCGGCCGGACCCGAGATGGAGATCGCGGCGGCGGTCGGCGAGTTCGGCACCGACACGGCGAGGCAGCGGACTCCTATCTCCTGCTCGTTGTCGTCGACCGCGTAACCCACCTTGCGGACCTGCTCCAGAGCCTCCAGGAAGCCCTCGGGCGTGGTGATGGTCTTCTCGGTCGCGGCCGGCATCCCGGTGCGCGCCAGCAGGGCCCGTACCTCGTCGGCGGGAGTGTACGCGAGCAGTGCCTTGCCCACACCGGTGGAGTGCGGCAGCACCCGGCGGCCGACCTCGGTGAACATGCGCATGGAGTGCTTGGACGGCACCTGGGCGACGTAGACGATCTCGTCCCCGTCGAGCAGGGCCATGTTGGCCGTCTCGCCGGTCTCCTCGACCAGACGGGCGAGGTACGGCCGGGCCCAGGTCCCCAGCAGGCGCGACGCGGACTCGCCGAGGCGGATCAGCCGGGGGCCGAGGGAGTACCGTCGATTGGTCTGCTGCCGGACGTAGCCGCAGGCCACGAGGGTGCGCATGAGCCGGTGGATGGTCGGCAGCGGCAGACCGCTGGCGGTGGAGAGCTCGCTGAGGCCGACCTCGCCCCCGGCATCGGCCATGCGTTCGAGCAGATCGAAGGCGCGCTCCAGGGACTGGACGCCACCGCTGGCGGCGGTGGGCTTGGCGGAAGCGTCGGTGGTGCTGGCGCTGGACGTCGGCACGGCGCGGTCCTTTCGGTGCTGGCAGGCAAGGAAGCAGCCTACCGGTCGGTCGGCGTCGGCCCTAGAGCCGGGGCGAAGCCGTCCCCGCCGGTCAGAGGGGGTTTGTCCAGGGTGGTGGACGTCCTCCGGAAGTTACCCGCCCGCCCCCGGTGGTGATAGCTACATTCTGGATAGTGAAATCTTAATTCCATCTTGTGGAAACATCCAATTGCGACACCGGCGTGTCAGTGCTCTGTCCGGGCGCTCTTGACTGGCCCCGGATCGGCGGGAAGACTCCGTCAACAGAACGTTGAATTTCGCTCTGTGGAAGTAGATGGGGAGGTTCCGGCGTGTCCGACGACGTGGAACTGGTACTGCGCTCGACTCGCGTCATCACCCCCGGGGGGACGCGCGCCGCTTCGGTCGCCGTCGCCGCCGGGAAGATCGTCGCCGTACTGCCGCACGACGCCGAGGTACCGGCCGGCGCCCGGCTCGAGGACTTCGGCGACGACGTCCTGCTCCCCGGCCTGGTCGACACCCACGTGCACGTGAACGACCCGGGCCGCACCGAGTGGGAGGGCTTCTGGACGGCCACCCGCGCCGCCGCGGCCGGAGGCATCACCACCATCCTCGACATGCCCCTCAACTCCCTGCCGCCGACCACCACGGTCGGCAACCTCCGCGTCAAGCAGGAGGTCGCCCGGACCAAGGCGCACGTGGACGTCGGCTTCTGGGGCGGCGCCCTGCCGGACAACGTCAAGGACCTGCGCCCGCTGCACGACGCCGGCGTCTACGGCTTCAAGTGCTTCCTGTCGCCCTCCGGCGTGGACGAGTTCCCCGAGCTCGACCAGGAGCGGCTGGCGACCTCCCTCGCCGAGATCACCGGCTTCGGCGGCCTGATGATCGTGCACGCCGAGGACCCGCACCACCTGGACTCCGCGCCGGTCGTCCCGGGACCCAAGTACGCCGACTTCCTCGCCTCCCGCCCGCGCGACGCCGAGAACACCGCGATCGGCAATCTGATCGCCCAGGCGAAGCGGCTGAACGCGCGCGTCCACGTCCTGCACCTGTCCTCCTCCGACGCGCTGCCGCTGATCGCCGCGGCCAAGGCCGAGGGCGTCCGGATCACCGTCGAGTCCTGCCCGCACTACCTCACCCTCACGGCCGAGGAAGTGCCCGACGGCGCCAGCGAGTTCAAGTGCTGCCCGCCCATCCGCGAGGCCGCCAACCAGGACCTCCTGTGGGACGCGCTCGCCGACGGCACCATCGACTGCATCGTCTCCGACCACTCGCCCTCCACGTCGGACCTGAAGACGGACGACTTCGCCACCGCGTGGGGCGGCATCTCCTCCCTGCAGCTGGGCCTCCCCGCGATCTGGACCGAGGCGCGCCGCCGCGGCCGGACCCTGGAGGACGTCGTGCGCTGGATGTCCGCCGCCCCGGCCGCCCTCGCCGGCCTGGCGCAGAAGGGCGCGATCGAGGCCGGCCGCGACGCCGACTTCGCCGTGCTGGCGCCCGAAGAGACCTTCACCGTGGACCCCGCGCAACTGCACCACCGCAACCAGGTCACGGCGTACGCGGGCAAGACCCTGCACGGCGTCGTGAAGTCCACCTGGCTGCGCGGAACGCAGATCGCCGACCACGGCACCCCGACCGAGCCCACGGGCCTCCTCCTCGAAAGGCAGAACTGAAGTGGCACAGCGTTCAACTGGACTGGCCTCCTTCACCGGCAACGCGAACCCGTACGGAGGCGGCGACCCGTACGCGGACTACCGCACCGCGGACTTCCCCTTCACCCAGTACGCGAACCTCGCCGCCCGTGAGCTGGGCGCCGGTGTCATCGCCGCCAACGACGAGTTCTTCGCCCAGCGCGAGAACCTGCTGATCTCCGAGGCCGCGCACTTCGACCCCGAGGACTTCGGCCACAAGGGCAAGGTCATGGACGGCTGGGAGACCCGCCGCCGCCGCGGCGTCTGCGCCACCCAGCCCTGGCCGACGGCCGAGGACCACGACTGGGCGCTCGTACGCCTGGGCGCCCCCGGCGTGATCCGCGGCATCGTCGTCGACACCGCCCACTTCCGCGGCAACATGCCGCAGGCCGTCTCCATCGAGGCCACCAACTGGGAGGGTGCCCTCGCGCCGACCCCGGAGGAGCTCCAGGGCGCCGACGTGAAGTGGACGACCGTCGTCGCCCGCACGCCGGTCGGCGGCCACGCGGCCAACGGCTTCGAGGTCACCGCCGAGCAGCGCTTCACGCACCTGCGCGTCAACCAGCACCCCGACGGCGGCATCGCCCGCCTGCGCGTCTACGGCGAGGTCCTCCCGGACCCGAAGTGGCTCGCGTCGCTCGGCTCCTTCGACGTGGTCGCGCTGGAGAACGGCGGCTCGGTGCAGGACGCCTCCAACCGCTTCTACTCGCCGCCGACCAACACCATCAACCCGGGCCGCTCCCGCAAGATGGACGACGGCTGGGAGACCGCCCGCCGCCGCGACAACGGCAACGACTGGATCCGCTACCAGCTGGTGGCCGACTCCGAGATCCGCGCCGTCGAGATCGACACCGCGTACCTCAAGGGCAACTCGGCCGGCTGGGCCTCGCTGTCCGTCAAGTCCGGCGAGGAGGGCGAGTGGACGGAGTTCCTGCCGCGCACCCGCCTGCAGCCCGACACCAACCACCGCTTCGTGCTGGACACCCCGGCGGTCGGCACCCACGTCCGGATCGACATCTTCCCGGACGGCGGCTTCTCCCGCCTGCGCCTGTACGGCTCGCTGACGGAGGCCGGCGCGGCCGCGCTGACCACCCGTCACCAGGAGCTGGGCGGCTGACGCCGGCCAGGTGACTGCCCCGGGGGCCGACACCCCCGGGCCCGCGCAGCCCGACAGGGCGCACCGCAGGCGCGGCGCGCCCCGTCGGCGTGTCCGCAGGCCCCGCCGCGCAGACGCCGCAAGCCCCGCCGCAGGCCGCAAGTCCCGCCGCGCAGGCCGCAGGCCCCGCGGCCCGGAGCGGGAGCTACGCCGCGTGGCCGCCGTCCACCGCGAACTCGGCGCCCGTCACATAGGCGGCGTCCGGGCCCGCGAGGAAGGACACCAGGGCCGCCACCTCGCGCGCCGTGCCGAAGCGCCCGAGGGCCGTCAGCGCGCTCTGCGAGGCGGCGTGGGGGCCGTCCGCCGGGTTCAGGTCGGTGTCCACCGGGCCGGGGTGCACGAGGTTCGCGGTGATGCCCCGCCCGCCGAGCTCCCGGGCCAGCGCCTTGGTGAGGCCGGTCAGCGCGGCCTTGCTCATCGCGTACAGCGTGCCGCCCGGGCCGGGGACCCGCTGGACCATGCAGCTGCCGATGGTGACGATCCGGCCGCCGGAACCCATCCGCGCCGCCGCGGCCTGCGCGGTCAGGAACACCCCGCGCACGTTGACCGCCAGCACCCGGTCCACATCGGCCAGCGCCAAGCCGTCCAGCGGCCCGAGCACACCCACGCCCGCGTTGTTGACGAGAGCGTCGATCCGCCCCAGGCCCCGTACGGTCTCCTCCACCGCGGCGACCGCCTGCGCCGGGTCGCCCACATCGGCCCGCACGGCCAGGGCGCGCCGGCCGAGCGCCTCGATCCTGCCCGCGACCCCGGCGGCGGCCTCCGCGCCGTCGACGTAGGTGAGGGCGACGTCCAGGCCGTCCTCCGCCAGCCGCAGGGCGGTGGCCGCGCCGATCCCCCGGCTGCCGCCGGTCACCAGTGCCACCGTGCCGTTGCTCATGTCGTCTCCCTCTCTCGCCCGAAACTCGTTGCGGGTTCAATGAAACGGGGGGCGGGGAACGGGCGCTGGCGGGAATCGGACGTCGCGTTCGCGCGCGCCGCCCCGATGAGTTCCGGGGCGGCCGGGAGTCTGGACGGGTGCAGGAGAAACCGGACGCAAGGAGCGTAGAGCCATGGGCAAGCTGACCCTCACCACCTTCGTGACCCTCGACGGCGTGATGCAGGCCCCCGGCGCCCCGGAGGAGGACCCCAGCGGCGGGTTCCAGTACGGCGGCTGGCTGGTGCCGTTGCACGACGAGGGCACGGGGGCGTTCATCAACGAGCTGTTCGACCGGGCCGGGGCCTTCCTGCTCGGGCGCCGGACGTACGAGATCTTCGCCGGGTACTGGCCGAAGATGACCGACCCGACGGACCCGGTCGCGAGCCGGCTGAACGGCCTGCCGAAGTACGTCGCCTCGACCACGCTCAAGGAACCGGCCTGGGCCGGGACCACCGTCATCGACGGCGAGCAGCTGCAGAGCGAGATCATGCGGGTCAAGGACGCGCTGGAGGGGAGCCGGGAGCTCCAGGTGCACGGCAGCGGGGCGCTGGCCCAGTGGCTGCTGGCACGGGACCTCGTGGACGAGCTGAACCTGCTCGTGTTCCCCGTCTTCCTGGGCGCCGGGCGCCGGCTGTTCCCGACGGGCGGGCTGCCGACGGCCTGCGAGCTGACCGGCTCGCGCACGACGCCGAACGGCACGGCGATCCTCACCTACCGCCCGACGGGCCGCGCCACCTTCGGCTCCTTCCTCTGACACCGTGGCCGCCCGACGGGCCCGACGGGCCCGACGGGCCCGACCGGCCCGACCGGCCCGACGGGCCCGGGGGCCCGGGAGCCCGGGGGCCCGGGAGCCCGGGGAGGGCGGCCGCGGCCTCCCGGCCCCGGGGCTCCGGAGCGGCGGGCCCCGGTGAAATCGGTCGACCGTCATGATCGGCTCGGGTACGGTGAGCCGCGCCCCCGGGAGCCGCCGAAGTCTCCACCCGCTTGATGCCGCTGGAGAGTCCCTGGTGAGCACGTCCGCCCTCCCTGCACGCGCCGCCTCCCCCCGCCGGGCCTGGCACGCGGATCTGCCCGTCCTGGCCGTCGCCGTCGTCTGGGGCGGCAGCTATCTCGCCGCCAAGGGCATCACCACGGCCCACACCGTGATCGCCGTCCTCGTCCTGCGCTTCGCGCTCGTGCTGCCCGTGCTCGCCGTCGCCGGGTGGCAGCGGCTGCGGGCGCTCACCGCCGGCCAGCTGCGCGGCGCGGGACTGCTGGGGCTCGTACTCGGCGGGATCTTCCTGCTGGAGACCTACGGGGTCGTCCACACCTCCGCCACCAACGCCGGGCTGATCATCAGCCTGACCATGATCTTCACCCCGCTCGCCGAGGCCGCAGTACAGCGCAAGGCCCCCTCGGGTGCCTTCGTCGCGGCCGCCGCTGTCTCCGTCGCCGGCGTCGTCCTGCTCACCCAGGGCGCCGGGTTCACCGTCCCGGGCACCGGCGACCTGCTCATCCTCGGCGCGGCCCTCGCGCGCACGCTGCACGTGCTGCTGATGGCGCGGATCAAGGCCGTCCAGGGCGCCGACTCGCTGTCGCTGACCACCGTCCAGCTCGGCGGCGCCGTCCTCGTCTTCGCCGTGCTGGCCGCCGTGCCCGGGACCGGCGACAGCCCCTGGGCGGCCGCCGCCGGCTTCGGGGCCGCCGAGTGGGCCGGGCTCGCCTTCCTCTCCGTGTTCTGCACCCTCTTCGCCTTCTTCGTGCAGATGTGGGCCGTACGCCGCTCCTCACCCTCCCGGGTCAGCCTGCTGCTCGGCACCGAACCGCTGTGGGCGGCCGCCGCCGGCATCGCCATCGGCGGCGAACACCTCGGCCCGGCCGGCTTCGCGGGCGCCGCACTCGTCCTCGGAGGCACCGCCTGGGGCCGCCGCGCCGTGGCCGGATGATCTTGCACGAGTGACCGAAAAACGCCCGGTCCAGCGCTGAACCGCCCCACTAATGTGACTGCATGCCACAACCGGACATCAGCGCGAACGACGCGGACTTCCACGCAGACCCCTACTCCTTCTACGCCCGGCTGCGCGCGGCGGGACCGGTGCACCACGTCGAGGTCACGGCCGCCGAGTACGCGCCCACCCTGCTGGTCGTCGGCTACGAAGAGGCCCGCCAGGCCCTCAACCATCCCGGTCTGTCGAAGGACTGGAGCAGCAGCGGAGTCCTGCCGGGCGTCAAGGCCACCGTCGCCAACAGCAACATGCTGGAGACCGACCCGCCGCAGCACACCCGGCTGCGCCGGCTGGTCGCCCGCGAGTTCACCGCCCGCCGCGTGCAGGCCATGCGCCCCCGCGTCCAGCAGATCACCGACGAACTGCTCGACGCGATGGCCGCACGCCCGCAGCGCACCGGCGACCTGATCAAGGCCCTCGCCTTCCCGCTGCCCATGACCGTCATCGGTGAACTCCTCGGAGTCCCCGACCTGGACCGCGAGCGCTTCAGCTACTGGTCCAAGGAGGTCCTCGCGCCCACCTCCCTCACCCCGAGCACCACCGCGCACCAGAAACTCGGCGAATACCTCACTGAGCTCGTCGAGGCCAAGGCCGAGGACCCGGGCGAGGACCTGCTCAGCGCCCTCATCCGGACCCGGGACGAGGACGGCGACGCGCTGTCCTCCGAAGAGC
This sequence comes from Streptomyces sp. NPDC050448, assembly GCF_040655295.1. Classification (NCBI taxonomy): domain Bacteria; kingdom Bacillati; phylum Actinomycetota; class Actinomycetes; order Kitasatosporales; family Streptomycetaceae; genus Streptomyces; species Streptomyces sp. NPDC050448. The sequence continues at coordinate 10,225 of NZ_JBFAJR010000021.1, forward strand.
TGATCGGGATGGCCTTCCTGCTGCTGATCGCCGGCCACGAGACCACCGTCAACCTCATCTCCAACGGCACGCGCGCCCTGCTGGCCCACCCGGACCAGCTGGCCGCCCTGCGCGCCGACTACGACGGCCTGCTCGACGGCGCGATCGAGGAGATGCTCCGCTACGACGGCCCGGTGCAGAACACCACCTACCGCTACGCCCGCGAGGACATGGAGATCGGCGGCACCGCCATCCCGGCCGGAGCCACCGTCCTCGTCTCGCTGGCCGGAGCGGACCGCGACCCCGAGCGGTACGAGAACCCCGACACGTTCGACATCCGGCGCGCCCCTCAGGGCCACCTCGCCTTCGGGCACGGACTGCACTTCTGCATCGGCGCCCCGCTCGCCCGGATGGAGGGCCGCATCGCGATCCGCGGCCTGCTGGAGCGCTTCCCGGACCTGGCCGAGGACCCGGCCGGGGATCCGCCGACCTGGATCGGGGCCAGCCTGATCCGGGGCGTGACCCGACTGCCGGTGCGCTGGTAAGCGCCGCCGTGGCCCGTCCCCCCTCACCCCTGCCGCAGCCCGCGCCGCCGCAGCCCTCACAGGTCCGGGAGTTCCGCCATCCGGACCGGGCGCCGCTCCCGTCGCGACAGCTCGCACGCCTCCGCGATCCGCAGCGCGGCCAGCGCCTCCCGGCCGTCGCACGGGTTGGAGCCCTCGCCGCGCACCAGCCGGACGAAGGCCGCCAGCTCCGCCTCGTACGCGGGGGCGAACCGCTCCAGGAACCCCGCCCACGGCTTGCTCGCCGGGGGCGGGCCGTGCGGTTCGGTCGAGGCGATCGGCGTGCGGTCGTCCAGCCCGGAGGAGACCTGGTCGAGCTCCCCGGCCAGCTCCATCCGCACGTCGTACCCGGCGCCGTTGCACCGGGTGCCCGTACAGGTGGCCAGGGTCCCGTCGTCCAGGGTGAGGACGGCGATACCGGTGTCCACGTCGCCGACCTCCCGGAACAGCGGCGGACCCGCGTCGGAGCCGGTCGCGTAGACCTCCGTCACCTCGTGCCCGGTCACCCAGCGGACCATGTCGAAGTCGTGCACCAGGCAGTCCCGGTACAGGCCTCCGGACGTCGCCAGGTACGCGGCGGGCGGCGGCGCCGGATCGGCGGTCATCGTCCGTACCGTGTGCACCCGGCCCAGGGCTCCGGAGCGCACCAGCTCCCGCGCGGTGCGGCAGCCCGCGTCGAAGCGGCGCATGAAGCCCAGCTGGAGCACCCCGTCCGCGGCGGTCACCTCGCGCAGCACGGCCAGCGTCCGGGCGAGATCGGTGGCCAGGGGCTTCTCGCAGAACACCGGGAGGCCGCCGCGGATCGCCCGCAGGACCAACTCCGCGTGCCCGTCGGTGGCGCAGGCCACGACCACGGCGTCCACACCCCACGTGAAGACCTGCTCCACGGAAGGCGCGGCGGTCGCCCCCAGCCGGTCGGCGACCCGTGCCGCCCGCGCGGGATCGGCGTCGGCGAGCAGCAGCGAGCCGGCGTCCGGGCGGCGGGCCAGTGCCGCCGCGTGGAAGGAGCCGATCCGGCCCGTTCCGATCACCCCGATGCGCATGCACTCAACCTGACCCCGTCGGGGTTGGCTGTCAATCTGCCCGACCGTACCCATCTGACCCAGATGGCCTCGAAGCCCCCGATGACCGCACATGGTCCACTGTGGCGGATACTGAGCGGCTGGAACCGTAATGACCGCTTTGACAACAGCAGCATGCAGGACGAAGGAAGGGCACGCAGACGTGGCTAGGGTTCGGACAGGGGTACGCGTCGTGGGCGCCGTGCTCGCGGCGGTACTGGGAGCCTCCCTCGTGGGCTGCAGCAGTACGGGCGGCAAGCGTGCCGAGGACCGGGCGAAGGCCGCCCAGGCGGGCCGGCCCGCCGTGTCCACCCCGCGCTGGACCTTCGCGATGGTCACCCACGCGGGCGACGGCGACACCTTCTGGGACATCGTCCAGAAGGGGGCCAAGGAAGCCGCGGCGAAGGACAACATCAACTTCGTCTACGCCCACGACGACCAGGCGCAGCAGCAGGCCCAGTTCGTGCAGAACGCCATCGACCAGAAGGTCGACGGGATCGTGGTGAGCCTGGCCAAGCCCGAGGCGCTCAAGGACGTCATCGTCAAGGCCGTCAAGGCCGGCATCCCGGTGATCACGGTCAATTCCGGATCCGCGCAGTCCGCCGAGTACGGCGCCCTCACCCACATCGGCCAGGACGAGCAGATCGCCGGCGAGGCGGTCGGCACCGAGCTGGCCAAGCGCGGGAAGAAGAAGGCCGTCTGCGTCCTGCACGAGCAGGGCAACGTGGGCCACGAGCAGCGCTGCGCCGGGGCGAAGAGGACCTTCGGCGGGTCCGGCGGGGTCATGGAGAACCTGTACGTCGAGGGCACCAACATGCCCTCCGTCCAGGCGGCCATCCAGGCGAAGCTCCAGGCCGACCCGTCCGTCGACGCGATCGTCACCCTCGGTGCCCCCTTCGCCCCGACCGCGGTCAAGGCGAAGGACGCGGCGGGCAGCAAGGCCGAGGTCGACACCTTCGACCTCAACGAGTCCGTCGCCCGCGACCTCAAGTCCGGCGCCCTCGGTTTCGCCGTCGACCAGCAGCCCTACCTCCAGGGCTACGAGGCCATCGACCTGCTCTGGCTGTACCGCTACAACGCGAACGTGCTCGGCGGCGGCCGCCCGGTGCTCACCGGACCGCAGATCGTGACGGCCGCCGAGGCGGGCAAGCTGGAGGAGTTCATCAAGCGGGGCAGCCGATGAGCACGGCAACGGCCGTCGACGAGCGGCTCGCCCCCACCTCCCTGGTCCGCAAGCTGCTGGGCCGCCCCGAGCTGGGCGCGGTCGTCGGCGCGGCCGCCCTCTTCGTCTTCTTCTCCTTCGCCGCCCCCAGCTTCCTGCAGGCCTCCAGCCTGAGCACGATCCTGTACTCGGCCTCCACCATCGGGATCATGGCGGCCCCGGTGGCCCTGCTGATGATCGGCGGCGAGTTCGACCTCTCCGCCGGCGTCATGGTCACCACCTCGGCGCTGGTCAGCTCGATGTTCAGCTACCAGATGACCGCCAACGTGTGGGTGGGCGTCGGGGTGTCCCTGCTGGTCACCCTGGCCATCGGCTTCTTCAACGGGCTCATGCTGACCCGCACGAAGCTGCCGAGCTTCATCATCACGCTCGGCACCTTCCTGATGCTCACGGGCCTGAACCTCGGCTTCACCAAACTGATCAGCGGCACCGTCTCCACCAAGAGCATCGCCGACATGGAGGGCTTCGCCTCCGCCAGGGCGCTCTTCGCCTCGCAGTGGAACACCGGCTCGGTCACGCTCAAGGTCACCATCCTGTGGTGGCTGGCCGTGGTCGCCGTCGCCACCTGGATCCTGCTGCGCACCCGCGCGGGGAACTGGATCTTCGCGGTCGGCGGCGGCGCGGACGCGGCGCGCGCGACCGGCGTCCCGGTCGTCAAGACCCGCATCGGCCTCTACATGGGCGTCGCCCTGTGCGCCTGGATCTCCGGGCAGCACCTCCTCTTCTCGTTCGACGTGGTCCAGTCGGGCGAGGGCGTGGGCAACGAGTTCCTGTACATCATCGCGGCCGTCATCGGCGGCTGCCTGATGACCGGCGGCTACGGCTCCGCCATCGGCTCGGCGGTCGGCGCCTTCATCTTCGGCATGGCCAGCAACGGCATCGTGTACGCGCAGTGGAACCCGGACTGGTTCAAGTTCTTCCTCGGCGCGATGCTCCTGCTGGCCACGCTGCTCAACGCATGGGTCCGCAAGCGGGCGGAGGCGAAGTGATGACCGAGAACGTGTCCGCGACCGCGAACCGGAAGACTCCCGCGTCGGCGCTCGTGAAGATGACCGACGTCAGCAAGTTCTACGGCAACATCCGCGCACTCCAGGGCGTGTCCCTCGAGGTCCACGCCGGCGAGATCACCTGTGTCCTCGGCGACAACGGCGCCGGCAAGTCCACCCTCATCAAGATCATCGCGGGGCTGCACCGGCACGACGCCGGCCGCCTCGAGATCGAGGGCGAGGAGAGCGCGCTCGCCAACCCGCGCGCCGCCCTCGACCACGGCATCGCCACCGTCTACCAGGACCTGGCCGTCGTCCCGCTCATGCCCGTGTGGCGGAACTTCTTCCTCGGCTCCGAGCCCACCAAGGGCCGCGGCCCCCTCCGCCGCCTCGACGCGGAGTTCATGCGGACGACCACCCGCGCCGAGCTGCTGCGCATGGGCATCGACCTGCGCGACGTCGACCAGCCGATCGGCACCCTGTCCGGCGGCGAACGGCAGTGCGTGGCCATCGCCCGCGCCGTCTACTTCGGCGCGAAGGTCCTCGTCCTCGACGAGCCCACCGCCGCCCTCGGCGTGAAGCAGTCCGGCGTGGTCCTCAAGTACGTCGCCGCAGCCCGCGACGCGGGCCTCGGCGTGGTCCTGATCACGCACAACCCGCACCACGCCTACCTGGTGGGGGACCGGTTCGTGCTGCTCAAGCGCGGCACCATGGCCGGCAGCCACACCCGCGACTCGATCTCCCTGGACGAGCTGACCCGGCAGATGGCGGGCGGCTCCGAGCTGGACGAGCTGAGCCACGAACTGGAGCGGGTGGCAGAATCAGGACCGGACCACCCGTCCGGAGCAGTCGATCCGGCATCCGGCACCACCGCACCCTGAGGGACGACACGACTCGATGAGCACGTACCGGGACTTCACGCTCACCCACCGGGGGTCGGCGCGAGGCACCGTCCTGCGGACCATAGGGACCCGTGAGCGCCGGTCGCACCTGACCGCCCCCCGCGTCCCGACCGTCGGCATCGACATCGGCGGCACCAAGGTGATGGCCGGCGTCGTCGACGCCGACGGGATCATCCTGGAGAAGATCCGGACCGAGACCCCCGACAAGTCCAAGAGCCCCAAGGTCGTCGAGGACACCATCGTCGAGCTGGTGCTCGACCTGTCCGACCGGCACGACGTCCACGCCGTCGGCATCGGCGCGGCCGGGTGGGTCGACGCCGACCGCTCCCGCGTCCTGTTCGCACCGCACCTGGCCTGGCGCGACGAGCCGCTGCGCGACGCGCTGCAGTCCCGGCTCGCGGTCCCGGTCATGGTGGACAACGATGCCAACACCGCCGCCTGGGCGGAGTGGCGCTTCGGCGCCGGGCGCGGCGAGGACCACCTCGTCATGATCACGCTCGGCACCGGCATCGGCGGCGCCATCCTCGAGGGCGGCCAGGTCAAGCGCGGCCGCTTCGGGGTCGCCGGCGAGTTCGGCCACATGCAGGTCGTCCCGGGCGGCCACCGGTGCCCGTGCGGCAACCGCGGCTGCTGGGAGCAGTACAGCTCCGGCAACGCCCTGGTCCGCGAGGCCCGCGAGCTGGCCGCCGCCGACTCCCCGGTCGCGTACAACATCATCGCCAAGGTGGGCGGCAACGTCTCGGAGATCACCGGGCCGCTCATCACCGAGCTGGCCCGCGAGGGCGACGCCATGTGCGTCGAGCTCCTCCAGGACATCGGCCAGTGGCTCGGCGTGGGCATCGCCAACCTCGCGGCCGCCCTCGACCCCTCCTGCTTCGTCATCGGCGGCGGCGTCAGCGCCGCCCACGACCTGCTGATCGGCCCCGCCCGGGACGCCTTCCGGCGCCACCTCACCGGCCGCGGCTACCGGCCCGAGGCCCGCATCGCCAAGGCCCAGCTCGGCCCCGAGGCCGGTATGGTCGGGGCCGCCGACCTGGCCCGGCTCGTCGCCCGCCGCTTCCGCCGCGCCACGCGCCGCCGCGTCGAGCGGTACGAACGGTACGAGCGCTACGCGCAGCAGCTGGGCCGGCGCGACACCACCGGCCCCGAGGACCAGGAACCGAAAGCGTGAATCCGACCACCCTGCCCCGCCAGGCCTGCGCACCCGACGAGGGCGGTACGCCGCAGCCCGCCGCCGAGGACCGCAGGCACGTCGTCCGGCGCCGCTGGATCACGGCGATCATCATCCTGCTGCTGGTCGGCGTGCCCGCGGGCTACCTCGCCGTATCCGCCCAGCAGAGCCGCGAGAGCGGCCGCGACAAGGCCGCCAAGGTCGGCGCGGTCAAGGTGCGCCCGGGCTGGCCCTCCACGGTGCAGCGCAGCATCTACGAGGTGCCGATCCCGCCGAAGGCCTGGCGGGTCGGGTTCCTGGAGACCAACAACTGGCGCACCAGCCGGCTGTACGTGCAGTTCGCGGTCACCCCCGCCGACCTGGACGCCTTCCTGGCCGACGTCGGCACCAGCCGTTCCGCGCTGACCCGCGAGGTCTCCGTCGGTGCGCACGACGCCGCGATCGCGGGCTGGAGCTGGGGCCCGCAGAACACCTGGTACGGCACCACCCTGGAGCAGCCGAACCCACGCCCGACCCGGGACGTCACGGTCGACCTCACGGACCCGGCCAAGCCCAGGGTCTACGTGGTGTCCACGGCGACCCCGTAGCCCGCCCGCCAAGCGGCGGCGGAGCGGCCCGGCCCGCGCCAGTGCCGTGCCGGACGTCGCGGGCCGGTGAACCCTTCCGGTCACAGCACTAGCCTGGGATCATGAAGCTCACCAAGCGGCTGCACTCCTGTGTCCAACTCGAGAAGGACGGGCGTGTGCTCGTCATCGACCCGGGCGCCTTCAGCGAGCCCGACGCGGGGCTCGGGGCGGACGCCCTGCTCGTCACGCACGAGCACCCCGACCACTTCGACGAGGGCCGGCTGCGGGCCGCCCTCGACGCCGATCCCGCCGCCGCGCTGTGGACGCTGCGCAGCGTCGCGGAGCGGCTGGCCCCGGCCTATCCGGGCCGGGTGCACACCGTCGGCCACGGGGACGCCTTCACCGCCGCCGGCTTCGAGGTCCAGGTGCACGGCGAGCTGCACGCCGTGGTCCACCCGGACATCCCGCGGGTCACCAATGTCGGCTACCTGGTGGAGGGTTCGCTCTTCCACCCCGGTGACGCGCTGACCGTGCCCGAGGTGCCCGTGGACACCCTGATGCTCCCGGTGCACGCGCCGTGGAACAAGGTCAGCGAGGTGATCGACTACCTGCGCGAGGTCAAGCCGCGCCGGGCCATCGACATCCACGACGCCTACCTCTCGGACATCGCCCGGCCGATCTACGACTACGCCCTGGACGCGCTGGGCGGTACGGACCACGGACGGCTCGCCGCCGGGGACGCCGCCGAACTGTGACTGTCGGTGCCGGGCGGTAGGTTGGACGGCATGCGTATCGCCACGTTCAACGTCAACTCGATCACCGCCCGGCTGCCGCGCCTGCTGGCCTGGCTGGAGAGCTCCGGCACGGATGTCGTGTGCATCCAGGAGACCAAGTGCTCCGCGGAGCAGTTTCCGTACGCGGAGCTGCGCGAGCTGGGCTACGAGGCGGCCGTCAACGCCACCGGCAGGTGGAACGGGGTGGCCCTGATCTCCAAGGCCGGCCTGGAGGACGTGGTCACGGGCCTGCCCGGCGGCCCCGACTACGAGGGCGTCCAGGAGCCCCGGGCGATCTCCGCCACCTGCGGCGGGGTGCGCCTGTGGTCGGTGTACGTGCCGAACGGGCGCGAGGTCGAGCACGACCACTACGGCTACAAGCTGGACTGGTTCCGCTCGCTGACCACCGCCGTCGCCGAAGACGCGGCCGGCCCGCGCCCGTTCGCCGTGCTCGGCGACTTCAATGTGGCCCCCACCGACGAGGACGTCTACGACCCGTCGGTCTTCGAGGGCCTGACCCACGTGACCCCCGCCGAGCGCGCCGCCCTGGAGGCACTGCGTGCCGCCGGGCTCTCCGATGTGCTGCCGCGTCCGCTCAAGTACGACCGCCCGTACACGTACTGGGACTACCGCCAGCTCGCCTTCCCCAAGAACCGGGGCATGCGCATCGACCTGGTCTACGGGAACGAGCCCTTCACGAAGGCCGTCACCGACGCCTACGTCGACCGCGAGGAGCGCAAGGGCAAGGGCGCCTCGGACCACGCGCCGGTGGTGGTCGACCTGGCGCTGGACGCGTAGCCGGGCGCGAACGGATCCCGCGCGCCCTGTGGCCACCGCGGGTTCCTGGTGCCAGGCTGGTCGGTATGAACATCCCCTTCCTGGACAACTGGCTGAACCGGCACGAAACGGAACGGGGTGCGGGGCTCGCCGCCGCCCTCGCGGACGACCCCGAGTGCGTCAACGAGTTGTTCTCGGAATGCCAGATGCTGCGCGCCCACGCGCGGGCGGCCGGGCTGGAACTCGACGAGAGCCCGGCCTCGTTGGCGGCGATCGACCAGCTGATGCCCCGCTGGCGCCGGGACCCCGAGGTCGTGCCCTGGCTCGGCAACGACGCGGGCCTCTACCTCGGGACCGTGATCATTCGGACCAAGCTGGGCTCCGCCTGGCAGGTGTGGCCCAACGGCCAGCCGGTGATCCGGCTGACCTCGGGCCGCGAGCTGAACGTGGTGGAGTCGGGGGTGTCCTGGGCGATGACCGGATCCCCCGAGCTCTCCCAGGCCTACGCCGAGGCCTCCGAGGGCTGAGCTCCCCGCCCACCGTCAGGCGACCACGCCGCCCCGGTGCGCCGGAAGCACCCCCTGAGCGGGCGCGCCCACAGGCCGCTCCGTGCTGGTGGAGTAGGCCATCCCGCTCAGGTTCAAGGAGGTCGGGCCGCCGAACTCGTTGCGTGCGACGATGTACGGCTTGCCCTCGGCCGCCACGGATTCCGTGATGGTGCCGCCCCCGGCCCCGGGCGTCTTGAAGACGGCCACGGGCCGCGTGTCGACGTGCGACGCGGAGTCCAGGACGGTGGCCGAGCGGTCGAGCGCGAACGGGGCCATCGGGCGAGACGCCTCGCACACGGCGGTGACCGGGCGTATCAGCGGGTCGGACGCCTCGAAGTCGGCCCAGCTGCCGCGCAGCCGGTCCCGCTCGCCGGGCTCCTGGAACACGCTCTCCAGGTAGCCGTCGTCGCCCTTGATGTACACCCGGGCCCCGACCACGAGCACATGGGCCGCTCCCGCCCTGGGGAAGATCAGCTCCCCCTCGCAGTTGCCCTGGGCGTCGATGAAGAGGCGCCCTTGCACGGAGCGCCCGTCCTCCAGTTTCAGGGACGCCGTCACGGTCGCCGAACGCACCCGCTCGGTCGCCTTGCGGGACTTGTCGAAGACCTCGGCGGCCGTCGGTGCGGAGGATCCGCATGCCGTGACGGCGAGCGAAGCGGTGCAGACGAGCATGGGCAGGGCGAAGCGGCTGGTGCGGATGATGTCCCCCGGTGTTGACGTGTACGAGGAGGTTACACAGCCGTGCATCCCGGGATCTGACAGGCCGTTTCATCAGCGCGTGGGCTTTATGCCGCCTTTAGGCGTGTCGAGGCGAACGGGTCTTGCGCGGCTGGATAGTTTGCGCTGACCTCGACACTCCGACAGGTGGGCAGGGCAGCGTATGACCGTCGAGCCGTTGATCGAGCTGCGGGACGTCAACAAGCACTACGGGGCGCTGCACGTCCTCCGGGACATCAACCTCACCGTCGGCCGCGGGGAGGTCGTGGTGATCATCGGCCCGTCCGGTTCCGGGAAGTCGACCCTGTGCCGGACCATCAACCGCCTGGAGACCATCGAGTCGGGCACCATCAGGCTCGAGGGCAAGCCGCTGCCCGAAGAGGGCAGGGAACTGGCCGCGCTCCGCGCCGATGTGGGGATGGTCTTCCAGTCCTTCAACCTCTTCGCGCACAAGACCGTCCTCGCCAACGTGTCGCTCGCGCAGATCAAGGTCAGGCATCGCAAGAAGGCAGAGGCCGACGAACGCTCCCGGGAACTGCTCGCCCGCGTCGGCCTCGCCGACCAGGCCCCGAAGTTCCCCGCCCAGCTCTCCGGCGGCCAGCAGCAGCGCGTCGCCATCGCCCGTGCCCTGGCCATGAACCCCAAGGCGCTGCTCTTCGACGAGCCCACCTCCGCCCTCGACCCGGAGATGATCAACGAGGTGCTGGAGGTCATGCGGCAGCTCGCCGCCGACGGCATGACCATGGTCGTGGTGACCCACGAGATGGGCTTCGCCCGCTCCGCCGCCAACCGGGTCGTGTTCATGGCCGACGGCGGGATCGTCGAGGAACGGATGCCGGAGGCCTTCTTCACCGCCCCGCAGAGCGAGCGGGCCAAGGACTTCCTCTCCAAGATCCTCAAGCATTGAGCGGCGGGCCGATGAAGCGAACCCGCGGCGCGCGGCTGCGTACGCGCCTCCCCGGCGCCGCGGCCGAACCCGGAACGGTGCTGCCGGGCGGTTCACGGTAGCTCCGAAGAGCCGCCCCGTCCGGCAGCAGCCGCAGATCACTGCTCGCGCAGAGGTACCGAGACGTACGAGGGATCGGTGCGCGGCGAGGAGAAGGTCAGCTGCGCGCCGGTGGGGTTGTGCTCGATGCAGAAGACGGCGGCGGGACGGACTTACCGGAAGTAACCTATCGGTAAGTCACGCGCTGGTAGCGAGCGAACGCGCGTCAGGTGCGGTGATCAGCCGTTCTGGGGAGCGCCGCTCAGCGCGCTCTTGGCCTTCCACTCGTCCCAGGACAGGTTCCACTCGCCGTAGCCGTTGCCGACGTCGGCCTTGCCCTTGGAGCCGTCGCCGGTGACCTCGACCAGGTCGCCGACCTGGGCCTCGGCGAAGAGCGCCTTCGCGTCGGAGTCGCTCATCCCCACGCAGCCGGAACTGGTGTTGGCCCGGCCGAAGTTGTCGTTGTTCCACGGCGCGGCGTGGATGTACATGCCCGACCAGGTCAACCGCATCGAGTAGTCGACCATCTTGTCGTAGGAGTCGCCCAGGCCCACCGTCTGGGAGTCCATCCGGATGGTGCCCTCCTTAGCCATCAGCACCATCTTTCCGGACCAGGAGGCCTTCTGGCCGCCGGGTGTGCCCGCCGAGACGGGGATGGTCTTCACCGCCTGGCCGTCCTCGGTCACCGTCATCTTGTGGGTGTCGAGGTCGACGTGCAGCCGGCGGTCCTTGCCGATCTTGAACTCGGTGTTGTAGTCCTTGACGAACATCCCGCCGCCCTGGCCCGAGTCCACCCCGTTGAGGTTCATCTCGACCTTGACGTCGGTGCCGGACTTCCAGTACTCCTTCGGCCGCCAGTCCACCCGGTCGTTGCCCGAGTAGTCCTTGAACCAGCCCCAGGACCCCTCGGTGTTGTTCGAAGTGGTCACCTTCAGGTGCTTCTCGACCTCGGCCTTGTTCTTCACCGGGTTGTCGAAGGCGATCGAGACCGGCTGGGCGATGCCCACCACCGCAGTGGCCTTGCCCGGATTGATCGTGACCTTGTTCACCTTGTCGGCGGCGGCCGTCTTGAACTGGGCGCTCGCGCTCTGGCTGTCGGTGTTCTGCGCCTCGACCTTGTAGTCCGTGCCCGGCGAGGCGTTGCGCTCGGAGGTCCACGTCTTGCCGTCGTCGGCTATCTTCCCGGGCAGTTCGCCGCCCTTGCCGTCGGACACCTTCACCAGGGCCAGCTTGCCCTCGGTGAGGGTCACCTTCACCGGCTCGCCGGGCTTGGCCTGATCGCCCGTGAGGTTCACGGACATCGCCATGTCCGGCTTCTTCTTCATCTCCGCGTTGCCGGACCCGCTCCCGCCCGAGCCGCCCCCGCAGGCGGTCAGCGCGGCGGCCAAGAGCGCGGTCCCGGCCAGCATGGCATGGCGACTGCGTGCGATACGGCGTGTGCGGCTCACGAAAACCCCTCCAAGTAACGATCGTCCGCAAAAGGAGATGCGAACGGCACGACTGTAGGTTGCGCAATCCGCCGAAAAGATCGGACTTTCGGTTGTGACGTGGACCGCAGCGAAACGGTCACCGTCCGGTCACAATCGCCGCGCACATCGGTCATGGACACCTGTGGGAGTCCTGTGCGTCCCGCTTCCCCGGACGTACAGGAAGGCCGATCCGCCGTGTGCGCGCTCCTCGTGATCCCCGCCCCGCGACACCCGTTCCCGAACCAGGAGCTGAGCGTGCGTCCGCTGTCCGTTCCCGAATACCAGGGCTTCCTTTCGCGGAACCGGAATGCGAGCTTTCTCCAGTACCCGTCCTGGGCCCGCGGTATAAAGACCTCTGGCGCTTCGAAAGGGTCGGATGGCACTACCCGGACGGAGGAATAGCGGGTGCCGGACTGGTCCTCTACCGGCAATTCCCGGGCACCCGCAAATACTTCGCCCATCTCCCCGAAGGCCCTGTCGCCGACTGGTCCGACCCCCAGGACCCGGTCGGCGCCGCCCTCGGCCGACCGGCTGCGCACCCGCGGCTGGAAGCGCTGCGGCGGCGAGGACGACGGCGACGCCCAGCCTTGCAGTGGCGCATGACGCGGGACGCCCACATCCTCGGCGCGGACGCGTACGACATGCGCGGGGTACCCTCCACCCTTGACCCCGACGAACGATCTTTCGGGCTGCTGCGCTGGAAGCTCGGCACCGGCGGGCAGATCGTCGAAACGCTCGGCGAGTGGGAGACCCCGATGGACGGATACGGCAACGCGGCGCGGCACAAGGCCTTCCAGGCCCACCTGGCCCGCCGGTGACCACCACCGACACCAGACCGGCGACCGGTCCGTCCGCCGACGGCGCCGCGGACCCGGCGCCCGGGAAGTCCTCGGTGCTGCGCAGCGGCGCCCTCATGGCGGCCGGCTCGATCGTCTCCCGCGCCACCGGCTTCGTCCGCTCCGCCGTCGTCGTCGCCGCGCTCGGCACCGGGCTGCTCGGCGACAGCTACGCCGTCTCCAACACCGTCCCGAACATCCTGTACATGCTGCTCATAGGCGGCGCGCTCAACGCGGTCTTCGTGCCCGAGCTCGTCCGGGCCGCCAAGGAGCACGAGGACGGCGGAGCCGCGTACACCGACCGGCTGCTGACCGCCTGCACCGCGGCGCTCCTGGTCCTCACCGCCGTCGCCGTCCTCGCGGCGCCGCTGATCGTCTCGGCATACACCCCGTACACCGGGCCCCAGGCGAGCACCACCGTGGCCCTGGCCCGGTACTGCCTCCCGCAGATCCTCTTCTACGGGCTGTTCACCCTGCTCGGCCAGGTGCTCAACGCCCGCGGGCGGTTCGGCGCGATGATGTGGACGCCGGTCCTCAACAACTTCGTGATCATCGGCGTCTTCGGGCTGTTCCTCTACGTCTCCCACGATGCGGCGGACGGCCTGACGGCCGGCGAGACCCGGCTCCTCGGCCTCGGCACCACCGCCGGCATCGTCGTCCAGGCCCTCGCCCTGGTCCCCTCGCTGCGCGCCGCCCGCTTCCGCTGGCGCCCCCGCTTCGACTGGCGCGGCAGCGGCCTGGCGCGCCCGCTGCGCAACGCGGGCTGGCTGGTCATGCTCGTCCTCACCAACCAGATCGGCTACTGGGTCGTCACCCGCCTCTCCACCGCCACCGGACGGCACGCCGCCCTGGCCGGCCTCGCGGGCGGCGCCGGGTACACCGCGTACAGCAACGCCTACCAGCTGTGGATCGTCCCGCAGGGCATCGTCACCGTCTCCCTCGTGACCGCCCTGATGCCCCGGATGAGCGTGGCCGCCGCCGACGGCGACCTCGGCGCGCTCCGCCGGGACGTGTCGTACGCGCTGCGCTCCAGCGCCGCCCTCGTCGTCCCGGCCGCCGCACTGTTCGCGGCGCTCGCCCCGTGGGTGATGGGCAGCGTGTTCGGATACGGGCGCACGGGCGCCGCCGACACCGAGGTCATGGCGGGCATGCTCATGGCGTTCGCGCCCGGCCTGATCGCCTTCTCCGGCCAGTACGTCCTCTCGCGCGGGTTCTACGCCCTCTCGGACACCCGGACCCCGTTCTTCCTGAACCTGGTCATCGCCGCCCTGAACGCCGCGCTGTCGGCCGCCGCCTACCTCCTGCTGCCGCCGCGCTGGGCGGTCACCGGCATGGCGGGCGCCTACTCCGTCGCGCTCTTCGCGGGCATGGCCGTCACCGCGTACACCCTCTCCCGGCGGCTCGGCCCGCGCACGGGAACCCGTACCGGGCGGCGTGCCACCGCGGTCCGCACCCACCTGCGGCTGCTGATCGCCTGCGGGCCCGCGACCGGCGCCGGATACGGGGCCGCCCGCGCCGCCGAGCGGTTCGGGGACTTCGCCGCCGTCGGCGCCGGAACCGTGGCCATCGCGGTCGTCGTCGTCCTTCTCGCCAGGCCGCTGCGCCTCACGGAAATCACCGACCTGCTGGACTCCCTGCGGCGAAAGACCGGCCGTTAGCAGGAGAAAAAGCCCCGAACCACCTTGGACGACGACCGGATGCCACGCGTACTGCTGATCGAGGACGACCCTTCCATCCGGGAAGGAGTGGGGCTGGGCCTGCGCCGCCGCGGCCACGAGGTGAGCGCCGCCGAGACCGGCGAGGCGGGCCTCGCGCTCATGGGGAGCTTCCTCCCGGAGCTGGTGCTGCTCGACCTCATGCTCCCCGGGATGAACGGCGTGCAGGTCTGCCGCCGCATCCGCGAGACCAGCCAGGTCCCGATCATCATGCTGACCGCCCGCGGCGACGACTTCGACATAGTCGTCGGCCTCGAGGCCGGCGCCGACGACTACATCGTCAAGCCCGCCCGCACCGAGGTCATCGAGGCCCGCATCAAGGCCGTGCTGCGCCGCCTCGGCGCCCCGGCGGGCAGCCGCCCCGAGGTCGAGTTCCACGGCGAGCTCGCCATCGACCGCGCCGGGCTGGCCGTCGCCAAGAACGGCGAGCGCGTCCCCCTCGCCCCCAGCGAGCTCAAGCTCCTGCTGCACCTGTCCGCCTCGCCCGAGCAGGTCTTCTCCCGCCAGCATCTCCTCGAGTACGTGTGGGAGCACAGCTACCACGCCGACGCCCGGCTCGTGGACGCCTGCGTACGCCGGCTGCGCACCAAGGTCGAGGACCCCGACGGCAGCCCCCGCTACATCCAGACCGTACGGGGCTTCGGCTACCGCTTCGGACCGCTGTGAGGCGCATCGCGCCGCTCGGGCTGCGCACCCGGCTGATCGCGGCCTTCCTGCTGGTCGCCGCGATCAGCGCGGTGACCACGGCCGCGCTGACCTACCAGCAGGCCCGCACCGCGGTCCTCAAGCAGAGCCAGGACACCGCGGTCAGCACCCTGCGCGACCTGGTGGAGGCCCAGCCCCTCCAGCTGCCGCTGGACCAGGCGCAGCTCCAGCGCATCGTCAACGACCTGGGCAAACGAGGCAAGCCGCACCCGTGGAGCGTCTTCGCCGAGTACGGCACCCTGCGGGCCTCCAGCACCAGCGCGGCCACCCCCGCCGTGGTCACCGAGCAGCTCCGCCGCCAGGTGACGGCCCATCCGCACGGCGCCTTCCAGCGGGTGACCGACGCCGCCGGCACCCCGTACCTCGCCGTCGGCATGCCGGCCGTCTTCCTCCACAACGACACCCGGGAACCCACCGGTCTGGTCGTCTTCGCGACGATGCCCCTGGCCACCGAGGGGAAGACGGTCGAGGCCATGGTCGAAGCCGCCAAGCGCGGCGCCGTCCCGGGCCTCGCCATCGCCGTCATCCCCGCCCTGCTCGCCGCGCGCAGCGTACTGCGCCCCGTACGGGACATGCGCCGCGCCGCCCAGCGCCTCGGCCTCGGCCGCCTCGACACCCGGATCGAGGTCCGCGGCGCCGACGAGCTCGCCGGACTCGCCCGCACCTTCAACGAGACCGCCCGCGCCCTCGAACAGTCCGTGAGCGAACTGCGGGACGCCGAGGCCCGGGCCCGCCGCTTCGCCTCCGACGTCTCCCACGAACTGCGCACCCCGCTCTCCGGGATGCTCGCCGTCACCGAGGTCCTGGACGAGGACGCCGAGCGACTCGACCCCGACACGGCCGCCGCCCTGCGGCTGGTCAGCGCCGAGACCGGCAAGCTCGCCGTCCTCGTCGAGGACCTCATGGAGATCTCCCGCTTCGACGCCCGCGCGGCCGAGCTCAACCTCGACGACGTCGACGTGGCCGAGGCCGTGCGCAAGAGCCTCGAGCGCCGCCACTGGGACGACGAGCGGGTGGTCACCGACCTTCCGTCGCAGGTCCGCGCCCGGCTCGACCCGCGCCGCTTCGACGTGGTCCTCGCCAACCTCGTCGGCAACGCCCTCAAGCACGGCGGAGCCCCGGTCCACGTCACCGTGCGCGCGCAGCCGCGGCCCGGCGGCCCCCGGCTGCTGATCGAGGTGGCCGACAGCGGGCCCGGCATCGCCCCCGAGGTCCTGCCGCACATCTTCGACCGGTTCTTCAAGGCCGACGCCGCCCGCACCCGCTCCGCGGGCAGCGGCCTCGGCCTCGCCATCACCCTGGAGAACGTCCGGCTGCACGGCGGCACCCTGCGCGCCGCGAACGGTCCGGCCGGGGGAGCCGTTTTCACGCTCGACATGCCCCTGGAGGCCGACGCATGACCCGGGTACGGGCGGCCGCGGCCGCCACCGCCGCCCTGCTGCTGGGCGGGCCGCTGCTCACCGGCTGCGGGATCAAGACCACCGGGGTCATCGAGAGCGGAGCCGCCGCGAAGGTGGTCGTGCCGGGGGCCAACACCAAGGGGACGGTGTACTTCGTGACGTCCGACGGGCGGCTCGCCCCCGTGCCCGAGCCGGAGCAGCCCGCGGTGTCGCCGGGCGCCGTCCTCATCCGGCTGCTGATCGGCCCCACCGAACAGGAGAGGGCCGCGGGCCTCCAGACCCGGCTGCCCGCGCTGGACATCAAGAAACAGGGCGCCAGTGCCGGGACGAGCGTCGTGTCGTCGGACACCATCGAGGTCGGGGTGCCGTTCAAGGTCGGTAGCCTGTCCGAGACGGGCCGCCGCCAGCTGGTGTGCACGGTGGCCTCCGCCAACCCGCAGTACCGGGTGGTCCTGCGCGGCCCGGACCTCGACCTCGGCCCCGCCCGCTGCGACCTCGGCGGCTGATCGTCCCCTTGCGGGGCGGCCGGTGCTCCCGCCACCGTGGCCCCATGGACCCCGCCGCGTACGTGCCCGACGTCTTCGACCCCCGGATCTACGCCGCCGGGATCCCGTACGGGGCCTACCGGCTGCTGCGGGACCGCCACCCGGTCGCCTGGCAGGAGGAGCCGGAGATCCAGGGGTGGCCCGCCGGCCCCGGCTTCTGGGCGGTCACCCGGCACGCCGACGTGGTCCGGGTGCTGCGCGACCACGCCACGTACTCCTCCTGGCTCGGCGCGACCCAGATCCGCGATCCCGACCCGGCCGACCTGCCGTTCCTGCGGCGCACCATGCTCAACCAGGACCCGGCGAAGACCGCGGGCGGCCACGGGCGGCTGCGCCGGCTGGTCTCCCGCACCTTCACCCCCGCCCGGGTCGACGCCTTCGCCTGCCGGGTCCGCGAACGGGCCCGCACCCTGCTCGCCACCGCCCGCGCGAAGGCCGAGGACGGCGCCGCCGACGTGGTCCGCACGGTCACCGACGAGTACGCACTGCTCAACCTGTCCGACCTGTTGGGCGTCCCGCCCGCCGACCGGAGCCTGCTGCTGGAGTGGACCGTACGGATCATCGGCTACCAGGATCCCGAGGACGCGCCCGCGCCCCCGCTCGGCGGCGACGGCAAGCCCCTCAACCCGCGCTCCCCGGCGCTGCTGGGCGAGATGTTCTCGTACGCCCGGGAACTGGCCGCCCACAAGCGCGCGCACCCCGGCGACGACGTCATGACCGCGCTCGCCGGGGCCGGACTGGACCCGGCCGAGCTGGAGATGTTCTTCTTCCTGCTCACCGTCGCGGGCAACGACACCGTACGCAGCGCCGCCCCCGGCGGACTGCTGGCCCTGGCCCGCGACCCGGGCGCGTACCGCCTGCTCGCCGACGGCCGGGCCCCGGTGCACACCGCGGTGGACGAACTCCTGCGCGTCCACCCGCCGGTGCTCAGCTTCCGCCGCACGGCCGCCGTCGACACCGAACTCGCCGGGCAGCCGATCCGCGCCGGGGACAAGGTGGTGGTCTTCCACGCCTCCGCCAACCACGACGAGCGCGTCTTCACCGACCCCGGGCGCCTCGACCTCGGCCGGACGCCCAACGCGCACGTGTCCTTCGGGGACGGTCCGCACGTCTGCCTCGGCGCCCACTTCGCCCGGCTCCAGCTGCGCGTGCTCTACGAGGAGTGGCGCGCGGCCATGCCGGCCCCGGAACTCGCGGGCCCGCCGCGCCGGCTGGTGTCGAACTTCATCAACGGGATCACACGGCTGCCGCTGCGGGTGTCCGGGCCTGCCGGGTGACGTCCGCCAGCAGCTCGACCACGTCCGGGCCGTAGGCATCGGAGTTGTTGACCTTCAGCACCACGCAGAAGGAGTCACCGCGGTAGCGGCGCGCCAAGTCCTTGTGGTGGCGCGCCAGATAGCGGGCGCCCGCCTGGTTGCTGATCGCGGTCTGGCCGGATACCAGGAACACCGGCCGGCTCCCCGGCCCGGTCGTCAGCCGGGCCAGCAGCACGTGGTCGATCTGGCCCTTCTGCCAGCGGTACGTCTCGCCGCCGACCTGGATCGCCCCGCGGTCCGGACCCGGCTCGCTGGACTGGTCGACCCGGACGCCCGGCAGCATGGAGGCCAGGTGGGCCGCCGTCCGCGCATTGGATATCGGCCCGCCCACGCAGAACTCGGCGCGCTCGCCGAAGCCCTGACGGACCGCGTCGTGCGAGACGATCTGCAGGTTCGCCCCGCAGTCCTTGATCAGCGCGGATATCTCCAGCAGCGCGAAGGCGTCGTTGCGGTGCACAGCCCCCTCGGAGTCGCCCATCTTCCGGTTGACCACGAACAGGCAGTCGGAGCCGGTGGGCAGGCCGAAGAAGGCCTGCTTGCGGCGCAGCGTACGGCGCCACAGATAGGTCCGGGAGAACCAGCCGAAGCCGCCGCTGATGGCGGTGGCCACCACTCCGAGCACGATGTTGCGCACGTCGTCGTTCATGCGCCGGATGCTAGCCCGCACGGGGTCTTCCTGACGCGGGGGGTGCGGTGAAGTTACAGTGCCGAGTTCAGGCCTGTCCGGTGGGGTCCGACAGGCCGTCGACTGGAGGTACGGATGCGTCGTTCCGCCACACGTCAGTTAGCGCTCGTCGCCCTCGCCGGAGCGCTGGTGTCCACCGGCGCCGCGGCCCCGCCGTCACAGGCGGCCGCCGGCACTCCGGCCAAGGTCCCGGTCGCCGCCGGCTACGGCGGAGCCGTCGCCAGTGTCGACGCCGACGCCTCCGCCGCCGGCATCGCCGTCCTGCGCTCCGGCGGGAACGCCGTGGACGCCGCCGTCGCGACGGCCGCCGCGCTCGGGGTGACCGAGCCGTACTCGGCCGGTATCGGCGGAGGCGGCTACTTCGTCTACTACGACGCACGGTCCCGCCGGGTGCAGACCATCGACGGCCGCGAGACCGCGCCCGCCACGGCCACCGCCGGCCTGTTCCAGGAGAACGGGGTCCCCATCCCCTTCGAGCAGGGCCAGACCAGCGGCCGCTCGGTCGGCGTCCCCGGCACCCCGGCCACCTGGAAGAGCGCCCTCGACGCCTGGGGCACCCGTCCGCTCGGCCGGCTCCTCGAGCCCGCCGAGAAGCTGGCCCGCGACGGATTCACCGTAGACCCGACCTTCCGGGCCCAGACCGAGCTCAACCAGGACCGCTTCAAGGACTTCCCGGACACCAGGAAGCTCTTCCTGCCCGGCGGCGCCCTGCCGGTGGTCGGCTCCACCTTCAAGAACCCCGACCTGGCGGCCACGTATGCGGAGCTGGGCCGCAAGGGCACCGGCGCGCTCTACCGGGGCCCGATCGCCGAGGACATCGTCCGGGCCGTCCGCAAGCCCCCCGTGGACCCGGCCGCCACCCGGATCGTCCGCTCCGGCGACCTGACCACCGGCGACCTGCGCGCGTACGCGACCAAGCGCCAGGCACCGACCCAGGTGAGCTACCGGGGCCTCGACGTGTACGGCATGGCGCCCTCCTCCTCGGGCGGCACCACCGTCGGCGAGGCGCTCAACATCCTGGAGCGCACCGACCTCTCGAAGCTGTCCGAGACCCAGTACCTGCACCGGTTCATCGAGGCCTCGCGGATCTCCTTCGCCGACCGCGGCCGCTGGGTCGGCGACCCGGCCGCCGAGAACGTGCCCACCAAGGAACTGCTCTCGCAGAGGTTCGCCGACTCGCGCGGCTGCCTGATCGCCCCGGACCGGACGCTGACCAGCCCGCTGGCCCCCGGCGACCCGCGCCACCCGGCCGCCTGCGGAGGCTCGGGCCAGGCAGCCCCGACCACGTACGAGGGGGAGAACACCACGCACCTGACGGTCGCCGACCGCTGGGGCAACGTCGTCTCGTACACCCTGACCATCGAGTCCACCGGCGGCAGCGCGATCACCGTCCCGGGTCGCGGGTTCCTCCTCAACAACGAGCTGACCGACTTCTCCTTCGCCCCGGCGGCTCCCGGGGTCCCGGACCCGAACCTGCCCGGCCCCGGCAAGCGGCCGCGCTCGTCCATGTCTCCGACCATCGTGCTGGAGGACGGGCGTCCGGTGCTCGCGGTGGGCTCCCCGGGCGGCGCCACCATCATCACCACCGTCCTGCAGACCCTGATCGGGCACCTGGACCGCGGGCTGCCGCTGGTCGACGCCATCGCGGCGCCGCGGGCCAGCCAGCGCAACCAGACCACCACCGAGCTGGAGCCGGGCCTGTGGAACAGCCCGGTGCGCACCGAACTGGAGGCGCTGGGACAGGGGTTCCGGCAGAACCCGGAGATCGGCGCGGCGACCGGGGTCCAGCGGCTCCCGGACGGGCGCTGGCTGGCCGCCGCCGAGACGAGCCGGCGCGGCGGGGGCTCGGCGATGGTGGTCCACCCGCACGGGAAGCCGTAGGACTCAGAGGGCGGTGAGGATCCTCGGGCCGTCGGCGGTGATCGCGACCGTGTGTTCCGCGTGCGCGGCGCGGCTGCCGTCGACGGTCCGCAGGGTCCAGCCGTCCCCGTCGCACCGGTAGTCGTCCGTACCGCCCGCGACCAGCATCGGCTCGATCGCGAGGACCATGCCGGCGCGCAGCTTCATGCCGCGCCCCGGCAGGCCCTCGTTGGGCACGCCCGGGTCCTCGTGCATGCTGCGGCCGATGCCGTGGCCGCCGAAGCCGTCCGGGATGCCGTACCCGGCGGAGCGGCAGACCGTGCCGACGGCGTGGGCGATGTCGCCGATCCGGTTGCCGGGCAGCGCGGCGGCGATGCCGGCCGCGAGGGCCGCCTCGGCGGTCTCGATCAGCCGCAGGTCGGCCGGGCGCGGCCGGCCGACGGTGAAGCTGACCGCCGCGTCCCCGACCCAGCCGCCGAGCTTCGCCCCGCAGTCGATGCTGACCAGGTCGCCGTCGCGCAGCCGGTAGCCGTCGGGGATGCCGTGCACGATCGCGTCGTTGACCGAGGCGCAGATCACCGCGGGGAAGGGCACCGGCGCGAACTCCGGCCGGTAGCCGAGGAAGGGCGAGCTCGCGCCGGCCCCGGCCAGCACCTCGCGGGCCACCCGGTCCAGGTCCAGCAGGGACATCCCGACCCGTGCGGCCTCCCGTACGGCGGCCAGGGTCTGGGCGACGACCCGGCCCGGGGCGCGCATTGCGTCGATTGACTGTTCCGTCTTCAGTTCCACCATGCCAATAACTATACCGGTATAACTGTAACGGGATAATTATTGGGGGAGGGGGTAGGATGCAGGCATGGTCCGGACACCTCTCACCCCCGAAGAGCGCGAGCGCGGCGAACGCCTGGGCGCGCTGCTGCGCGAGGCCCGCGGAGGCCGCAGCATGGTCGAGGTCGCGGCGAGCGCCGGGCTGTCCGCCGAAACCCTCCGCAAGATCGAGACGGGCCGCGCGCCCACCCCGGCCTTCTTCACCGTGGCCGCCCTGGCCGAGGCGCTCGGGCTGTCCCTGGACGATGTGCTGCGCCGCTGCTCCTTCGTCCCCGCCTGACGCCCCTCCGGCCTGCGGACCTGCGGTTTCTTTCGGGCGGGCCCGGCGGGCCGAACGGCCCAATCGGCGATCGGAGCGGCCGGGCGCGGGGCAGGCGTGAAAGCGTGTCAGCCTCGAACGCTTCCAAACGACTCGGTTTCGGACTCCTCGGCGCCCTCCTCGCGGCAGGTCTGCTGCTCGCCGTCTGCACGGCGCCCGAGGGCCGGGCCCACGCCAGGGCCCCGGCTGGCGCGGTCCTCCGCGACCCCGGGACCGCGGGACCTCGGGCGCCGGACCGCGCCCCGTCGCCGCGCCGGCCGGGGATCGCGGGACAGCCCTTAGGCTCCGCGGATGACTCTCGATGAGCTGGACCAGGGCAAGTACGTCAGCCTCACCACCTTCCGCAAGGACGGCACACCTGTCGCGACGCCCGTGTGGGCGGTGGCCGACGGTGGTGAGCTCTACGTATGGACGCGCAGCGATTCCTGGAAGGTGAAGCGGATCCGCAACAACGGGCGGGTCACGGTCGGCCCCTGCGACGTGCGGGGGCGGGTCGCGGAAGGGGCGCCCGTGCTGGAGGGCGAGGCGCGGCTCCTGGACGAGGCCGGGCTGAAGCGGGTGCGCAAGCTGATGCTGCGGAAGTACACCTGGCAGTTCTGGGCGCTGGACGTGCCGGCCGCGGTGGCCCGGCTCGGGAAGCGTCCGCACACCGCGATCGCCGTCAAGCTTTGAGACTCCCGTAGCCCTCCCGTAACACCGGTGGGATCCAATGCGGGCATGGAGACCGCGACTTCGCTGGTGATCGGTCAACTCTCGGGCTACTTACGCGGGTTGATGGAGAGACTCGATCCGGGGGCAGGCTGGTACGGGGAGTTCCTGCGTCGGGATCCGGAAGGCCTGCGGGCCTGCCTGGACGGGGCCGCGATGCCGCCGTGGGACGTGCTGGAGTCCCTGCTCACCGACCTCGCGGGGGCCAGGGGCGCCGAGTTCGCGGTGCGGGAGACGCAGTACGCGGCCCGGCTGCGGGCCGCGGCGGTCGCGGTGTGGGACCGGCTGCCGGGCGGCGCGGAGGAGCTGCGGACCCTGCTGGCGGCGGCCGCCGACCAGCGGGCCGTCTCGGAGGCGGCGGTCCGCGGGCTGACAGCGCGGCTGGCCGCCACGACGGACCGGACCGAGGCGGACGCGCTGACCCGGGAACTCGCCTGGACCCGCGACGACGCGGCCAGGGCGGCAGCCCGCCAAGAGGACCTGACCGCCCGCCTCACCGCCTTGCCGGCGGACCTTGCGCAGGCCGGGCAGCCCGCCTCCCGGTGGTCGGTCCGGCCGGGCCCCGCCTCGCCCGGACCGGCCTGGTCCGGCGACTCCCGGCCCGCCGGAGCCGATCCGTCGGCGGGTATGGCCGGTGCAGGTCAGCCCTTCGGGGCGCAGCCCGCGCCACCGCTCGGCAGCCCGGCGGCCGCCGCCGCCGGCCCGTACCGGGACCTGCCCCGGGCGGGACGGCCCGCTGACGGGTCGGGCCCGGGCCGGGGCGGCGTCTCCCGGCCGGGGCCGGAGCCGGGGATGCGGCGCAGCCGGGCGGGGCGTGGGCCGGCGGTTGGGGAGCCGCCGGAGCGCCGGTGTCCGTCGAGCGGCAGTCGGGCCCAGGCGGGGTGGCGGAGCCCGGGGCCTCAGTGGGCGGGCAGCAGCCCGGAGCCTCGTGGCCGGCCGGGGCCGGGGCTGGGGATGCGGCGCAGCCGGGCGGGGCGTGGGCCGGGGTCGAGGACGGCGGGCCGTTGCCCGGGGTGCCGCGGCAGTGGCAGGCGGGGGAGGACCGGGCGGAGCCGCCCGTCGCGCGGGCCGAGGGGCGGTGGCTGCGCGGGGCGCGGCGGGCCGGCGGGGCCCGGTACGCAGGCACCGCGGCCCCCGCCGCCTTCACCCCGCCGCCCGGGCACCCGGGCGCGCCCGCTCCTGCGCCCCGCGGCGCGCGCTTCGGCCGGCCCGACCCCGGGGCCGAGCTCCCTGCTCCCCGCGGAGCCCGCTTCGCGCCCCCGCCGATCGGCCGCCCCCGCTTCGCCCCGCCGGAGCCGGATGCACCGTCTGCCACCGGGGGCCGTTCCGCGGTGCCGGAGCCGGAGGTGTGGTCCGCCGACGGGGGCCGTTCAGCGCCGCCGGAGCACGAGGTGCCGTCCGTCGGCGGGGGGCGTTTTGCGGCCACGGGGTCGGACGGGCAGGCCGGTGGCGGGATTCCGGGGGTGATCGCCGAGTTGGTGGCGCTGCGCGCCCAGGGGCGGAGCGGGGAGGCGCACGCGCTGCTCTGCGAGGCCGCCGCCCGGCCCGCCGAGTGGCTGCCCGGGTTCGCCGCCGAGCTGGTCCGCGCCGGGCTCGGTGCGGACTGGGCCACGCTGCTGTGGGAGGCCGCGTCGCTCCCGCCCGAGCGGCTCGCCGCGGCCGCCGCCGCCCTCGGCGAGGCCGGCCGGCACGCCGACTGCGAGGCGCTGCTGCGCCAGGGCGCGGCCCGCCCCGCCCCCGAGATCGCCGACGCCGCCCTGGCCCTGGCCGGGGCCGGCCGGACTCACGAGGCCGACGCCCTGCTCGGCGCCTTCGTCAAGGTCCGCACCGCGGAGGAGGCGGTCCGCCTCGCCCGCCGTGATCCGCAGTGGTTCACCCCCCGGCTGCTCCGGGCCGCCGAGTCCCTCTCCCTCACCCACCACCGTGACCTCGTACACGCCCTCCGCGTTGCGAAACCGCCCGTCTCCTGACCGCATTCGACCGCTGGTCGTCCTTACGTGATCGACTAGGCCAACCGCGCACGGCGGTCTTGCCCCACGGTGTGACGCGGCCTACGTTCTACTCCCTACACACACCGTCTACGTGCGTAGAACTCGGCGTTCCCGTCGCGAGGAGCAGCTCATGGCCCAAGTCGTCCGCGCCGCACTCGTCCAGGCCACCTGGACCGGAGACACCGAGTCGATGATCGCCAAACACGAGGAGCACGCCCGCCGGGCCGCCGCCCAGGGCGCGCAGATCATCGGCTTCCAGGAGGTGTTCAACGCCCCGTACTTCTGCCAGGTCCAGGATCCCGAGCACTACCGCTGGGCCGAGCCTGTGCCCGACGGCCCCACCGTCCAGCGCATGCAGGCGCTCGCCCGCGAGACGGGCATGGTCATCGTCGTACCGGTCTTCGAGCTCGAGTCCGAGGGCTTCTACTACAACACCGCCGCCGTCATCGACGCCGACGGCAGCTACCTCGGCAAGTACCGCAAACACCACATCCCCCAGGTCAAGGGCTTCTGGGAGAAGTACTACTTCCGCCCGGGCAACCTCGGCTGGCCCGTCTTCGACACCGCCGTCGGCCGCGTCGGCGTCTACATCTGCTACGACCGCCACTTCCCCGAGGGCTGGCGCGCCCTGGGCCTGGCCGGGGCCCAGCTGGTCTACAACCCCTCGGCCACCCACCGGGGTCTGTCCTCCTACCTGTGGCAGCTCGAACAGCCCGCCGCGGCCGTCGCCAACGAGTACTTCGTCGCCGCGATCAACCGCGTCGGCCAGGAGGAGTACGGCGACAACGACTTCTACGGCACCAGCTACTTCGTCGACCCGCGCGGCCAGTTCATCGGGGAGGTCGCCAGCGACAAGGAGGAGGAACTCCTCGTCCGGGACCTCGACTTCGACCTGATCAAGGAGGTCCGCGACCAGTGGGCCTTCTACCGCGACCGCCGCCCCGACGCCTACGGAGGGCTCGTACAGCCTTGACTCCTCCTCCTGCAGCAGGGGGATTCCTGGCTCACGTTGCCTGCGAACCGGCGGTCCGACAGGTCTTGCACGATCAGCACCAGCCGGGTGGAGGCCAGCCCGGACGAGCATCATGCGGGCGGAGTTCCTGTCCCTGGGAGACAGGGCTCCGCACGCGCAGCACTCGTAGATACGTTCGGAAAGAGGTAGTGCGTGCTTGGCTCTTGCTCCGCACCGGGCGCAGTCCATCGTGGTGTGCGCGGGGTTCACGAGGTGCAGCTTCCTGCCGTGCTTGCGGGCCGTGTTGATCAGCTCGGCCTTGGTGACTTGGTCGTCGCTGGTGGTGGTCGCGGTTTCCTGCACGCCCCGGTCGATGCCTGTGCACCGGACGGTCCTTTCGAGGACTTCGGCCGGAGCCGCCACGACGAACGAGGCGTACCAGTGTCCGAGGCCGTCGCGGTAGACACGCACGCTGGACGGTTCGGACGGAAGGTCTCGCGACGACCACACCACCGTCACGACGGTGCCGCCCGCGAGATGCAGCCGGCCGGCCTTCACCCGGAATCCGCAGCGGGTGTGGTTCGGCGCTGGAGCGGCCAGGTTCTTCTTCTTGTGCTCCGGCATCCCAGCACGCTTGCCCCTGATGGCGACTCGCCTTTTCCTGCCCTGCTCCGCAGGGGTCCGATTTCTCCCCAGCCCGAAGGCCGGGGCATCCTCGGAGGTGTCCGGTGACCAACCCGATCCCCCTGCACAGCCGCCACCAGGCCGTCCTGCCCGACTGGCTCGCGCTCTACTACCGCCGCCCCATCGAGCTCACGCACGGCGAGGGCCGTCACGTCTGGGACGCCGACGGCAACCGCTACCTCGACTTCTTCGGCGGCATCCTCACCACGATGACCGCCCACGCGCTGCCCGAGGTCACCAAGGCCGTCTCCGAGCAGGCCGGCCGGCTCATCCACTCCTCCACCCTGTACCTCAACCGCCCGATGATCGAGCTGGCCGAGCGGGTCGCCGCCCTGTCCGGCATCCCCGAGGCGCGGGTCTTCTTCACCACCTCCGGCACCGAGGCCAACGACACCGCCCTGCTGCTGGCGACGGCGTACCGCCGCTCCAACCAGATCCTGGCGATGCGCAACAGCTACCACGGCCGGTCCTTCTCCACCGTCTCCATCACCGGCAACCGAGGCTGGTCCCCGACCAGCCTCTCGCCGCTCCAGACGTACTACGTCCACGGCGCCGTCCGCACCCGCGGACCCTTCGCGCACCTGAACGACACCGAGTTCACCGCCGCCGCCGTCGCCGACCTCGAGGACGTGCTCGGCCAGGCCCGTGGCGGGGTCGCCGCGCTCATCGCGGAGCCCATCCAGGGCGTCGGCGGGTTCACCGCCCCGCCCGACGGGCTGTACGCGGCCTTCCGCAAGGTCCTCGACCGGCACGGCATCCTCTGGATCAGCGACGAGGTGCAGACCGGCTGGGGCCGTACGGGCGACCACTTCTGGGGCTGGCAGGCCCACGCCCAGAACGGGCCCCCGGACATCCTCACCTTCGCCAAGGGCATCGGCAACGGCATGTCCATCGGCGGGGTCGTGGCCCGCGCCGAGGTGATGAACTGCATCGACACCAACTCCATCTCCACCTTCGGCGGCTCCCCGGTCACCATGGCGGCCGGCGTCGCCAACCTCGCGTACCTGCTGGAGCACGACCTCCAGGGCAACGCCCGCCGCGTCGGCGGCCTGCTCCTGGAACGGCTGCGCGCCATCGCCGCCACCGTGCCCGCCGTACGGGAGGTCCGCGGCCGGGGCCTGATGGCCGGGCTGGAGCTGACGAAGCCCGGCACCGACGAGGCCGACCCGGACGCGGCCGCCGCCGTCCTGGAGGCCGCCCGCGAAGGCGGCCTGCTGCTCGGCAAGGGCGGCGGGCACGACACCAGCGTGCTGCGCATCGCGCCGCCGCTGTCCCTCACCGTCGCCGAGGCGGAAGAGGGCGCCGACATCCTCGAACGGGCCCTGCGCAGCATCGTGTAACCGGGAGGCGCCGCACATGTCCATCCGCACCCTGATCCGCGGCGGCCTCGTCATCACGGCCGCCGACGAGCTCCATGCAGACGTACTGGTCGAGGACGGCCGGGTGGCCGCCCTGGCGGCCCACGGCTCGGCGGCCGCCGAGGCCTGGACCGCCGACCGCACGATCGACGCGAGCGGGAAGTACGTCATCCCCGGCGGGGTCGACGCCCACACCCACATGGAGCTCCCCTTCGGCGGGACCGCCGCCTCGGACACCTTCGAGACCGGGACCCGGGCCGCCGCCTGGGGCGGCACCACCACCATCGTCGACTTCGCCGTGCAGAGCATGGGCCAGGCCCTGCGCCAGGGGCTCGACACCTGGTACGACAAGGCCGACGGCAAGTGTTCCATCGACTACGCCTTCCACATGATCCTCTCGGACGTCAACGAGGGGACCCTGAAGGAGATGGACCACCTGATCGGGGAGGGCGTCACCTCGTTCAAGCTGTTCATGGCCTACCCCGGCGTCTTCTACAGCGACGACGGGCAGATCCTGCGCGCCATGCAGCAGGCCTCCGGCAACGGCGGGCTGATCATGATGCACGCCGAGAACGGCATCGCGATCGACGTCCTCGTCGAACAGGCCCTGGCCCGCGGCGAGACCGATCCCCGCCACCACGGCGAGGTCCGCAAGGTCCTCCTCGAGGCCGAGGCCACGCACCGGGCGATCCAGCTCGCCCGGGTGGCGGGCTCCCCGCTGTACGTGGTCCACGTCTCGGCGCAGGAGGCGGTGGCCGAACTCGCCGCCGCCCGCGACAAGGGCCTGCCGGTGTTCGGGGAGACCTGCCCGCAGTACCTGTTCCTGTCCACCGACAATCTCGCGGAGCCCGATTTCCAGGGCGCCAAGTACGTCTGCTCCACCCCGCTGCGGCCGCGCGAGCACCAGGCCGCGCTGTGGCGGGGCCTGCGGACCAACGACCTCCAGGTGGTCTCCACCGACCACTGCCCGTTCTGCTTCCGCGGCCAGAAGGAGCTCGGCCGCGGCGACTTCTCGAAGATCCCGAACGGGCTGCCGGGCGTGGAGAACCGGATGGACCTCCTCCACCAGGCCGTCCTGGACGGGCACATCAGCCGCCGCCGCTGGATCGAGATCGCCTGCGCGAGCCCGGCCCGGATGTTCGGCCTCTACCCCCAGAAGGGCACCATCGCGCCCGGCTCCGACGCCGACATCGTCCTCTACGATCCGCACGCCGAGCAGGTCATCTCCGCCGAGACGCACCACATGAACGTGGACTACTCGGCGTACGAGGGCAAACGGATCACCGGCCGCGTCGACACCGTGCTCTCGCGCGGCGAACTCGTCATCGACCGGCGCGAGTACACCGGCCGGGCCGGTCACGGCGTGTTCATCCCCCGCTCCACCTGCCAGTACCTCTAAGGAACCGTGATGGACTTCGGCCTCGTCCTGCAGACAGACCCGCCCGCCTCCCAGGTGGTCAGCCTCATGAAGCGCGCCGAGCGCAACGGCTTCCGCTACGGCTGGACCTTCGACTCCGCCGTTCTCTGGCAGGAGCCGTTCGTCATCTACAGCCAGATCCTCGCGAACACGCAGAAGCTGCACATCGGCCCGATGGTCACCAACCCCGGCACCCGTACCTGGGAGGTCACCGCCTCCACCTTCGCCACCCTCAACGACATGTACGGCAACCGCACGGTGTGCGGGATCGGCCGCGGCGACTCCGCGATGCGGGTCGCCGGGCGCAAACCGAACACCCTGGCCCGGCTGGGGGAGGCCATCGACGTCATCCGGGACCTCGCGGAGGGCCGCGAGGCGGAGGTCGACGGCAACGCCCTGCGGCTCCCGTGGGTCCGGGACGGGAAACTCCCCGTCTGGATGGCCGCGTACGGGCCGAAGGCGCTGGCCCTCGCCGGCGAGAAGGCTGACGGGTTCATCCTCCAGCTCGCCGATCCCTACCTCACCGAGTGGATGGTCGGATCGGTCCGTGAGGCCGCCGAACGGGCGGGCCGCGATCCGGGCGCGGTCACGATCTGCGTGGCGGCGCCGGCGTACGTGGGCGAGGACCTGGCCCACGCCCGCGACCAGTGCCGCTGGTTCGGCGGGATGGTCGGCAACCACGTCGCCGACCTGGTCGGCCGCTACGGCGAGCACTCCGGCATGGTGCCGGACGCCCTCACCGAGTACATCAAGGCCCGCAAGGGCTACGACTACAGCCACCACGGCCGCGCCGGGAACCCGTCCGCCGACTTCGTGCCGGACGAGATCGTGGACCGCTTCTGCCTGCTCGGCCCGCCCGAGGCCCACATCGAGAAGCTGCGGGCCCTGCGCGACCTGGGCGTCGACCAGTTCGCCCTGTACGACATGCACGACGCGAAGGAGGCCACCATCGACGCGTACGGGCAGCACGTCATCCCGGCGCTCGGATCCTGACGCCCGGGCCCGGACCGGGCCCGGATCCCGACCCGAAGGGAGCGCGCTCATGCTGGACCACACCATCGGCGACACCCCGGACCGCGTCGAGCTCGCTCCCGGCGAAGTCCCCTCCGACGGCCGCTTCGCCAACCCCGACCTCCTGCCCGTACCGGTCGAGGCCAGGCGCTGGACGACGTACAACTTCACGGCCCTGTGGGTCGGCATGGCGCACAACATCCCCTCCTGGCTGCTCGCCTCCGGGCTGGTGGCCCTGGGGATGGACTGGAAGCAGGCAGTCTTCACCATCGCGCTGGCCAACCTCATCGTGCTGGTGCCGATGCTGCTCACCGGGCATGCCGGTCCCAAGTACGGGATCCCGTTCCCGGTGCTGGCCCGGGCCTCGTTCGGAGTGCGCGGAGCCAATCTGGCCGCGCTGATCCGGGCCGCCGTGGCCTGCTGCTGGTTCGGGATCCAGACCTGGATCGGCGGGTCCGGGATCTACGTCCTGCTCGGCGAGATCTTCGGCGGCTGGGCGGCCGCGGAGAAGATCGCCGGCCAGCCCTGGCCGCTGTGGCTGTGCTTCATCCTCTTCTGGGCCCTCGAACTCGCCATCATCTACCGGGGGATGGAGACCCTGCGGCGGTTCGAGAACTGGGCCGCGCCGTTCGTCATCGTCGGCGCGCTCGCGCTCTTCGCGTGGATCGGGGTGAAGGCGGGCGGCTTCGGCGAGCTGCTCGACCAGCCGTCCAGGCTCGGCTGGGGCGAGGACTTCTGGGCGGTCTTCTTCCCGTCGCTGATGGGGATGATCGCCTTCTGGTCCACCCTCTCGCTCAACATCCCGGACTTCACGCGCTTCGGCGCCGGCCAGCGCTCCCAGATCCTCGGGCAGACGCTCGGCCTGCCGACGACGATGACCCTCTTCGCGCTGCTGTCGGTGTTCGTCACCTCCGGGTCGGAGGCGGTGTACGGCACCCCGATCTGGGACCCGGTGGAGCTGGTCGCCAAGGCCGACAGTGTCTTCGGACTGCTCTACGCCCTGGTGACGGTGCTCGTCGCGACGATCTCGGTCAACATCGCGGCGAACGTCGTCTCCCCGGCGTACGACCTGGCCAACCTGGCCCCCCGCCGGATCGACTTCCGCCGGGGCGCGCTGATCACGGGGGTGGTCGGTGTACTGATCATGCCGTGGAAGCTGACCTCCACCCCCGAGCTGTACATCTTCACCTGGCTCGGCCTGGTCGGCGGTCTGCTCGGCACGGTCGCGGGCATCCTCATCGCGGACTACTGGATCGTGCGGCGCACCCGGCTGTCGCTGCCCGACCTGTACCGGGAGGGCGGGCCGTACTGGTACACGGGCGGCTGGAACGTCCGGGCGGTGGCGGCCTTCCTGGTCGGCGGGGTGCTGGCCATCGGCGGCTCGCACTCGGCCCCCGGCCAGGGCCCCTTCCCCGAGGACGGGCTGATCCCCCTCCTGAAGCCGCTCGCGGACTACGGCTGGGCGGTGGGCCTGGCCTCGTCGATGCTGCTCTACACGATGCTCATGAGCCGTCGGCATCCCGACCGGGATCTCCCGTACCTCAGCCACTCACACCAGGAGTGACGCGCTCGACCCTCACGTGGCGTCACGCCGCATGGCCGGTGACGTGGAAGAGCACCTGACCGTGGCACGTGTGGCCGAGCCTGCCGCACCGGCTCCCACGCCCCCCCCGGACCGCGACGTCGTAGCAATGGAACCGTCGGCGGTCATGCGGGCACAGCGTCCCGCGGACCCGATCGCCAGGCCCGTGGGCCGAGCGCAGCCGCGGCCTGGTCGCCCCCGATGCGGCAGAACTCGGCCTCCGCCTGCTCGTGGCCCGAACCGTCGTCGTGCCGGGTCTCCACCAGTCGGCCCTGCACCTCCCTTTCCCCGCGGCACCCGGAGTCCACCTGGAGTCCGGCCGGCGGACCCGATTGTCGGTGCGGTTTGTCAGCCGGGCGTGGTGTGATGGATGCATGATCGAACAGTTCCTGGCCCAAGACCTGTCCGCGGTGGAAGAAGCGGTCCGCAAGGCGGCGGCGGTTGAGATCATGCCGAGATTCCGGCAGCTGGCCGATCACGAGGTGGACCAGAAGAGCGGTCCGCACGATCTGGTGACCGTCGCCGACCGCAAGGCCGAAGAGCACCTCACGGCCTCCCTGACCCGCCTGCTGCCCGGCTCCGCCGTCGTCGGCGAGGAGGCGGTGCACGCCGACCCGACCGTGTACGGGGCGCTGCGCGCCGACGCGCCGGTGTGGATCGTGGACCCGGTCGACGGCACCCGGCAGTTCGTCGCCGGCGACCCGGCCTTCTGCACCCTGGTGGCCCTGGCCCACCGGGGGGAGATCCTCGCCTCCTGGACCTTCGCCCCGGCGCTGGACGAGCTGGCGACCGCCGTGCGCGGGCAGGGTGCGTACGTCAACGGCGAGCGGATCCACAGCGGTTCGCCGGAGCAGGGAGCCGCGCTGCGGGTCGCCATCGCCCACCCGCTGTACACCTCCGACGAGGACAAGCGGACCCTGGCCCGCCTCGACGTGCCCGGGGTCGCGGCCCGGCCGTGCGGCTCCGCGGGCCTGGAGTACCTGAAGGTGGCCCGCGGCGAGATGGACGGCCTCGCCTTCACCTGGCCCTCGGCGTGGGACCACGCGGCCGGACTGCTGCTGGTCGCCGAGGCGGGCGGAACGCAGAGCACCGTCACCGGGGTCCCCTTCCGGGTGGACCGGGACAACGAGCTGCCGTTCGCCGTGGGCCGCGACGAGGCCACGGTCATACGGATCCGCGACCTGCTGCGCGGCGCGTAACCCGACGCGGGCAGGGCCCGTATGGACGGGCCGAATATCCTGGGAGCGCAGCCGCCGCCGGACGAAGGAGTCTCAAGGTGCCGTCGATTCTCGATGCGGTCGTGGTGGGGGCGGGGCCCAACGGGCTGACTGCCGCCGTAGAGCTGGCCCGTCGCGGCTTCTCGGTGGCCGTGTTCGAGGCCGCGGAGACGGTCGGCGGCGGGGCCCGCACCGAGGAGCTCACCCTCCCGGGCTTCCGGCACGACCCCTGCTCGGCCGTGCACCCGCTCGGCATCGGCTCGCCGGTGTTCGCCACCATGCCGCTGAAGCGGTACGGGCTGGAGTGGCTGCACGCCCCCCTGCCCATGGCACACCCCTTCGACGACGGCACGGCCGCCGTGCTCTCCCGCTCCGTCTCCGAGACGGCGGCGTCCCTCGGTCCGCGCGACGCGGGCACGTACCGGCGGCTGGTGGAGCCGTTCCTCGGCAAATGGGACACCCTGGTCCGGGACTTCATGTCCCTGCCGTCGACCGCCCTGCCCCGGGACCCCTTCACGCTGGCCCGCTTCGGGCTCGCCGGCCTGCCGCCCTCCACCTGGCTGCTGAGCCGCTTCCACGAGGAGCGGGCGCGGGCGCTGTTCGCCGGGCTCGTCGCGCACGTCATCGCCCCGCTGGGCGGGATCGCCACGAGCGCCGTCGGCCTGGTCTTCGCCCTGGCCGCGCACGCCGGCGGCTGGCCGATGGCGCGCGGCGGCTCGCAGTCCGTCTCGGACGCCCTCGCCGGGTACCTGCGCGACCTGGGCGGCACCCTCCACACCGGCTTCGAGGTCAAGCGCCTCGACGACCTGCCGCCGGCCCGCGCGTACGTCTTCGACACCTCCCCGACCGCACTGGCCCGGATCGCCCGGCTGGGGCGCGCGTACGACGGCTACACGTACGGCGCCGGGGTCTTCAAGCTCGACTACGCCCTGTCCGGCCCCGTGCCCTGGACCGCCGAGGCGCCGCGCCGGGCCGGCACCGTCCAGATCGGCCCGCGGGCCCGGGACATCGACGCCGCCCTCCAGCTCGCCACGGGCGGGCGGGCCCCCCGCACCCCCTTCCTGATCACCGCCCAGCCCAGCCTGGTGGACCCCGGCCGGGCGCCCGAGGGCAAGCACGTGTTCTGGGCGTACGGGCACGTCCCGGCGGGCTGGGGCGGCAACCTCACCGAGGCCGTCGAGCGCCAGCTGGAGCGCTTCGC
Source organism: Streptomyces sp. NPDC050448 (assembly GCF_040655295.1). Lineage (NCBI taxonomy): Bacteria > Bacillati > Actinomycetota > Actinomycetes > Kitasatosporales > Streptomycetaceae > Streptomyces > Streptomyces sp. NPDC050448. The sequence goes on from NZ_JBFAJR010000021.1 coordinate 44,274, forward strand.
CCCCGGCTTCCGCGACCTCGTGCTGGCCCGCGCCACCGCCGGCCCGCCGGAGCTGGCCGCCCGCAACCCCAACTACGTCGGCGGCGACATCGCCTGCGGCGCCGCCTCCGGGCTCCAGCTGCTGCTGCGCCCGAAGCTGTCCCTGTCCCCGTACACGACGGCCCACCCGGCGGTCTTCATCTGCTCCTCGGCCACCCCGCCCGGCCCGGGCGTCCACGGGATGTCCGGGCACAACGCGGCCAAGGCCGTATGGCGCCACCTGCGAAAGGCTTCCTGATGGTGCACATCACCCTCGTCCGGGGCGACATCACCGCCGAGCACGCGGACGCCGTCGTCAACGCGGCGAACTCCTCGCTGCTCGGCGGCGGGGGAGTGGACGGCGCCATCCACCGGCGCGGCGGCCCCGAGATCCTGGAGGCCTGCCGGGCGCTGCGCGCCTCCCACTACGGCAAGGGCCTCCCGACGGGGCAGGCCGTGGCCACGACGGCGGGCCGGCTCCCGGCCCGCTGGGTGATCCACACGGTGGGCCCCGTCTGGTCCGGCGACGAGGACCGCTCGGCGCTGCTGGCCTCCTGCTACCGCGAGTCCCTGCGGGTCGCGGCCGAGCTGGGCGCCCGTACGGTCGCCTTCCCGGCCGTCTCCACCGGCATCTTCGGCTGGCCGATGGACGACGGCGCCCGGATCGCGGTGGAAACGGCCCGCGCGGCCGCGGCGCCGGCCGTGGAGGAGGTCCGCTTCGTCCTCTTCGACGAGACGGCGTACGCGGCGTTCGAGGCGGCCCTGGGCTGACCGCTGCGCGGCGGCGGGGACCCCGGGTCCGGCGGATCCGGCCGGACGTGTCCGTGGAGGTCGCTAGGCTTCTGGGATGAGCCTTGTCGACGCGCCCACCGAGACCCCCGATGCCCTGCAGGTGCTGCACCGCGTCTTCGGATACGACTCCTTCCGCGGCGAGCAGCAGCAGATCATCGAGCACGTGGCCGGCGGCGGCGACGCGCTGGTCCTGATGCCGACCGGCGGCGGCAAATCGCTCTGCTACCAGATCCCGGCGCTGGTCAGAGACGGTACGGGAGTGGTGATCTCGCCGCTGATCGCGCTCATGCAGGACCAGGTGGACGCCCTGACCGCCCTCGGGGTGCGGGCCGGGTTCCTCAACTCGACCCAGGACCCGTACGAGCGGCAGGCCGTCGAGCAGGCCTTCCTCGCCGGCGAGCTGGACCTCCTCTACCTGGCCCCGGAGCGGCTGCGCACCGAGGGCACGCAGCGGCTGCTCGACCGGGGCACGGTGTCCCTCTTCGCGATCGACGAGGCGCACTGCGTCGCCCAGTGGGGCCACGACTTCCGGCCCGACTACCTCGCGCTGTCGATGCTGCACGAGCGCTGGCCGAAGGTGCCGCGGATCGCGCTGACCGCGACGGCGACCGAGGCCACGCACGCCGAGATCGCGGCGCGGCTGGGGCTGGCGGAGGGGGACGCCCGGCATTTCGTCGCCAGCTTCGACCGGCCGAACATCCAGTACCGGATCGCCTCCAAGAACAACCCGACCCGGCAGCTGCTGGAGCTGATCCGGACCGAGCACGCCGGGGACGCCGGGGTCGTCTACTGCCTTTCGCGGGCGTCCGTGGAGAAGACGGCGGCGTTCCTGGTGGAGCACGGCATCGACGCGGTCGCGTACCACGCGGGCATGGACGCCCGGACGCGCGCGGCGAACCAGGCGCGCTTCCTGCGGGAGGACGGGGTCGTGGTGGTGGCCACGATCGCGTTCGGCATGGGCATCGACAAGCCGGACGTCCGCTTCGTGGCGCACCTGGACCTGCCCAAGTCGGTCGAGGGCTACTACCAGGAGACCGGCCGCGCCGGCCGCGACGGAGAACCGGCCACGGCGTGGCTCGCGTACGGCCTCCAGGACGTGGTGCAGCAGCGCAAGATGATCGAGGGCTCCGAGGGCGACGAGGCGCACCGCCGCTCCCTGGCCGGGCACCTGGACGCGATGCTCGCGCTGTGCGAGACGGTCGACTGCCGCCGGGTGCGGCTGCTCGCGTACTTCGGGCAGGCGGCCGCCGGGCCGTGCGGCAACTGCGACACGTGCCTGACGCCGTCCGAGTCCTGGGACGGCACGGTCGCCGCGCAGAAGCTGCTGTCCACCGTGTGGCGGCTGGCCAAGGAGCGCCGGCAGAAGTTCGGCGCGGGCCAGATCATCGACATCCTCCAGGGCAAGAAGACGGCCAAGGTCATCCAGTTCGACCACGACGGCCTCTCGGTCTTCGGGGTCGGGGCGGACCTGGGCACCGCGGAATGGCGCGGGGTCGTCCGGCAGCTGCTGGCCGCGGGGCTGCTGGCGGTCGAGGGCGACTACGGGACGCTGGTGCTCACGGACGCCAGCGGCGAGGTGCTGGGCGGCCGCCGCAGCGTCCCGATGCGCAAGGAGGCGGCGCCGGCCGCGGTGTCCCGCAAGACGTCCGGCTCGGGCTCCGGGAAGGCCGGGCGCGTCCCGGTCGACCTGCCGGCGGCGGCCGTGCCGGTCTTCGAGGCCCTGCGCGCCTGGCGGGCGGCGACCGCGCGCGAGCAGGGCGTGCCGGCGTACGTGGTCTTCCACGACGCGACGCTGCGGGAGATCGCGACCCGCCTGCCCGCCACGGCCGAGGAGCTGGGCACGATCAGCGGCGTCGGCGAGGCGAAGCTCGCCAAGTACGCGGAGGGGATCCTCGACGCCCTGGCCGGGACCGGCACCCCCGAGCCCTCGTCCCCACCGTCCCCGGCAGCACCGCCGGAGCCTCAGGCCCCGCATGCAGACGAGGAACCGCCCTTCGACTTCGACGAGACGGACCCGCCCTGGGACGACTGGCAGTAGCCCGGGCCCGCGGGCTGGGGGGAGGCGCATACGGTCAGGCCGCATCGGCGCCGTGGTCGGCGTCCGGGTCCTCCTCCTCGGCCTCGTCGGTGTGCGGGGTGCACGGGGGACAGAGGTGGGTGTATTCCGCCATCATGGTCGCGGTGAGCGCCGAACCACTGCGCGAAAGCGCCCAGCGGGCCCTGATCGAGGCGCACTTGGCGGAGGGCAACCTGATCGAGGCGATGCGCACCCACGACGCGTACCGCGACCTCGCCCCACGCGAACTCGGGGTGGAACCGGGGTGTGAACTCTCCGGCCTGATACGGAACTTCTGCCGCTCCGCCACCCGCACCCGCGAGGCGGTGGCCGTCCGGGTGCGGCACGCCTGAACCGGGGCCAAGCTGGAGGCATGAGCGACGACCGGCCGGGTCGGCGCAGTACGGAACTACGCTTGGCCCTCGCGATGCGCGGCGGGGCCAGTCTCGCCGTATGGACGGGCGGGGCCTGTTGCGAGACGGCGGCGCTCCGGGCGGCGGCCGGGCAGCAGCCCGCCCCGGAAGCGGGCGTCTACGCAGGGCTGCTGGACACGTGCGGATACGAGGACGTCGACATCGACGTCCTCGTCGGAGCCAGCGCCGGGGGGCTGGACTGCGTACTGCTGGCCTGCCACCTTGTGTACGGAATGCCCTTCGGCCGGGGCGTGCGGGACGTGTGGCTGCGTCTGGGCGACCTCGAAGGGCTGCTGCGCCGCTCGGCTCCCTTCCACGGGCCGGCCTCGCTGATGTGCGGGGACGAGGTCTTCTACAAGGAGCTGCGCGGCGCCCTGGGCCGGCTCATCGACGAGGCCCCGCCGGACCGGCGGCCGCCCGCCTCGCTGCGGCTGATCCTGACGGCGACCCGGCTTCGGCCCCGCCCGGACCGCATCCGGCCCGCCCTCGGACGGCCGCTTCCCGTCGGGCGCTCCCACGCCTGCTTCCGTTTCCGGCACCGCGGCGCCCTGACGGATTTCCCCGACGACGTCACGGGCGCGGCCCGGGAGGCGGCGCTGGACCGGCTGGCGTACGCGGCGCGGACCTCCTCCTCGTTTCCGGGAGCCTTCGAACCGGGCCGGGTGTACGTCGGGAACGGCGCGCAGCCCGTCGAGGACCCGCCCCGGGTCGACATGCGCGGCGTCAGCAGCGAGACCGGTCACCCCGACGAGAACCTGAACGGCTGCGCCGAACTCATCGACGGCGGGCTGCTGGACGGCATCCCCGCCGCCTGGGCGGTACGGGCCGTCGCGGGGGCACCCGTGGCGCGCAAGGCCGATCGCCGGCTGCTGTTCCTCCAGCCGGTGCCCCCCTTCCCGCCGCCTCCCGAGCCGGGGAGCGGCCGGCGCGTCACCCGGCTGGTGCGGATGGCCGCGAAGTCCCTGGCCGTGCACGCCGGCTCCGAATCCCTGCGCGACGACGCCCTCGAACTGCGCGCCGTCGAGGCCGCGGCCGAACGGAAGCGTGCCCTCACCGGGGTGCTGCCCCTGACCCTCACCGAGCTGTACGACGCGGCGATGGCCCGGCGGGACACGTACGCCCGCACGGTCGGCAGGGCGGAGGCGCTGCGGCTCATCCGGCTGCTGGAGGACCCGGCGGACGTGACCGGCCCGGACGCGCTGCCGCTGCCCGCGGGACCGGGGCCGCTGAAGGCGCTGGACGAGAGCGCGGCGGAGGGCCCGGCGGCCCTGTTCGCACGGCTGCGCCAGGCCTCGGACGGCCTGGCGGTGAGTCCGGGCATGCTGCCCGGGCCGGGGTACTCGCCGCTCGTCCCGGCGCGTACGGTACGGCTGCTCATGGACTGGCTGCAGGCGTACGAATGCGGCGACGGGCCGGTGGACGCGGAGCTGGTGGAGGCGTACCGGACACGGCTGTTCGCGTGCCGCTCCGCCGTCGCCACCCTGACCGCCGCCCGGGACCGGCTGCTGCTCGGCCGCTACCGGGCCGCCCTGTCCCTGGGGCTGATGCCCACCGATGCCACCGCCCCCTTCGGCGAGGCGACCCGCCTGCTGGGCACCCTCATGCCGCCTGCGCCCCCGCCCGAGGCCGCGCCGGCGCAGTGGGAGACCTGGGCGGCGAACCTCGCGACGGCGGTCTGCGCCGGGTCCTTGCCGCAGGTACCCGAGAGCGGCCCGGCGGCGGTGCCGGAGGGCTTCGGGCACCTGTGGGAGCGGCTCGCGGAACTGGGCCAGGAGATCGGCCTGGACCTGAGCCCCGACGTCGACGGCTACGAGGCGCTCCACGCGGCCGCACGCGGAGCCGGTCCGCCGATGGCCGAGGCGCTGGCGTACGCCGAGGTGCTGCTCGGCCCGCTGCGCCCGGACCCGCTGGCCGAGGCCACCGGCATCGGCTTCCACACCGTCTCGGCGGCCGACAGCAGCTGGGCCACGCGCACGGTGCTGCCGCAGGTGGACGGGAACTCCCCGAAGGACATGGTCACGGCCAAGCTCAGCGGCGACCGGCTCGACAACTTCGCCGCGTTCCTCAGCGCCCGCTGGCGGATGAGCGACTGGACCTGGGGCCGGCTCGACGGGGCCGCCTCCCTCGTGTCGGTCGTCGCCACCGACGAGCGCCTGCACGACGCGTTCGGGGACACCGCGGACCTCACGGCGCTCGGCGAGGAGATCGCCGGGGAGATGGCACTCGGCCCGCCGTTCACGGAGCTCTGGGCGCAGGACGTCACCTCCCGGCCGGACGTGGCGCGCTGGGACCGGGTACGGGACGTGCTCACCGCCGTCCGCCAGCACGAGATCCTCCACGAGGAACTGCCGTTCCTCGCCGCGCTGCACCGCAAGGGCTTCCGGGGCGGCAACCGGCCCCCGGACCCCCCGCCGAGCCCGCCCGGCCTCACCACACGGGCCGAGTTCGACGCGGCGCTGGCGGCCTTCCGCGAGGTCGGCGCCGAGGAGGTCGGCCGGCTGATGCGGGCACGGGATCCGCGCCGGGCGGCCCTGCGGACCGGCCTCCTCGCCTGGTCGGCGCTCCAGCCCACTGGCAAATCCGGGGCCCGTCCGGTGCGGGGCCTCCTCGGGGCGCTGAAACCGCTGGTCTGCCTCCCGGCGCTGGTCGGGGTGCTGGCACCCGTACCGGCCCTGTGCGCGGCCGTGCTGATGTGGACGGGCATCGCCTTCTCCACCGGCCACTGGTCCTCGCTCCCCGGCCACGTCCCCGTCTGCCTGTACGCCATGGTCGCCCTGGCGGCACTCGTCCGGCAGTGGATCCGGCCCGCCCGGCTGCGCATCCCCGCCTTCCTGATCGTGGCCGGCCCACCCGTCGCCCTCTGGCAGCTGCGCGGCCTGGACACCCCGGACGTCGGCGACGGCGCCCGCACGCTGATCGTCGGAGCCGCCTTCGCCCTCGCCGCCGCGGCCGTGCTGTACGTCGCCGCCGGCCGGTGGTGGCGGCTGCCGGCGGCCGCGGCGGTCGGGGGAGCGATCGCCGCCCTCGTCCAGTTCGGCCGCCCCGGGCTCGGCGGCTGGTGGGGCGCCCTCATCCTCTACGCCGTCCTCTCCTGGGTCACCTTCGTCCTTCCCCGGCTCTGTCCGCGGCCGTGGACCACACCGATCGACGCAGCGCCCCGCGCCGATGGCTCGGATAGGGTGAATCGGTAGGAATCGGGCCCCCCGGGGTGAGGTCGGTGCGGTGGACACATTCCAGTCGACGAGCGAGGTCCCGGATCAGCCGGCCGTGGCTGTCGGGTACGCCGGTGTGCTCCGCGAGCTGCTGCCGATCGCCCTGTGGCGGGAGGACGCCGACGGACGCATCGTCGAATGGTCGCTCGCCGCCCAGGACCTGCTCGGCCACCGCCCCGAGGACATCCTCGGCCGCCCCGGCACCTCCGTGCTCGTCCCCGAGGCCAACCGGGCGCTCGCCGGCGACCTGACCCGGCGCGTCCAGGCGGGTGAAACGGTGGTCGGCACGCTCCCCGTACGCCACCGCGACGGGCATCGCGTCACGATGGAGATGTGGATCGTCCCCGCCGCCGACCCGCGCGGCCGTACGGGGGCCATGCTGATCGCCGTGGAGACCTCCGAGGTCCTGCGCATGAGGGACTCGCTCGCCGCCCTGCAGAGCCTCTTCACCCAGTCGCCCATCGGACTCGCCACCCTCGGCCCCGACCTGCGCTTCCTGCGCGTCAACGACGCACTGGCCCGGATGAACGGCGTCTCGGCCGCCGCGCACGTCGGCAAGCGGCTCACCGAGGTCGTGCCCGGCGTCAACGCCGTCGCGCTCGAGGCGACGATGCAGCAGGTCATGGACCGGGGCACCGCCGTCGTCGACGTCCGCCGCACCGGCCGGACCCCGGCCGACCCCGACCGCGACCGGACCTGGTCCTGCTCGTACGCCCCGCTCCTCGACGGCTCCGGCCGCGTGCTCGGCGTGATCGCCTCCCTCATCGACATCACCGAGAGCCAGCAGGCGCAGGTCGAGGCCGAGCGGGCCCGCCGCCGCTTCGCCGTCCTCGCCGAGGCCGGCACCCGCATCGGCACCACCCTCGACCTGGGCCAGACCGCCCGGGAGATCGTGCAGGTCCTCGTACCCCAGTTGGCCGACTCCGCCGACGTACAGCTGCTGGAGGCGGTCCTCGCGCCCGACGACGCGGCGGCCTCGCACCAGGGCGTGCTCCGCCGCCTCGCCGTCGAGTTCCCCGACGCGGACGCGCCCACCGCCGCACTGGCGCCCGGCCAGACCTTCCAGATCCCGGCGGACACGGTCTACGAGCGGGTCATCGCCGAGGGGCGGCCCATGAACCTGTACGTGTCCGACCTCCACGCCCTGCTCCCCGACCCGCGGGCCACGGAGCTGCGCGACTACCTCGCCACCCTCGGCTCCGCCCGGCTCATCCCGCTCCTCGCCCGCGGGACGGTGCTCGGCGCGGTCACCGTGACACGGTTGCGCGGCCGCGAGCCCTTCGACGAGCAGGACTGCGTACTCCTCGACGAGGTCGTCGCCCGCAGCGCGCTCAACATCGACAACGCCCGGATGTACACCAACCAGCGGCGGGCCGCCCTGACCCTCCAGCGCAGCCTCAGCAACAGCGCCCTGCCCGAGGTCACCGGCCTCGAACTCACCGGCCGCTACCTGCCCGCCAGCGACCACGACGTCGGCGGCGACTGGTTCGACGTCATCCAGCTGCCCGGCGGACGCACCGGCCTGGTCATCGGGGACGTCATGGGCCACGGGATCCACGCCGCGGCCGTCATGGGACAGCTGCGCACGGCCGTACGCACCCTCGCCCGCCAGGACGTCTCCCCGACCCGGCTGCTCCGCTCGCTCGACGCCGCGGTCGCCGACCTGGGCGAGGACGAGATGGCGACCTGCGTCTACGCCGTGCACGACCCGGCAACGGGCGGCTGCGTCATCGCCCGTGCCGGCCATCCGCCGCCCGCCGTGGCCACGGCCCGCGGTGAGGTCGCCTTCCTCGACGGCCCGCCCGGAACCCCGCTGGGCACCGGCGGGAAGGAGTTCCGCACCGAGGAGGTGGCCCTGCCGCCCGGCAGCGTGCTCGTGCTGTACACCGACGGCCTCATCGAGGCCCGCGACCGCGACCTCGACCAGGGCATGGCCCAGCTCGGGCGGGCGCTGCGCGACGCCGGGCAGCCGCTGGACCGGCTGTGCGACGACATCCTGGCGCGTGTGCTGCCCGGGGACCCGCAGGACGACGTGGCGGTCCTGCTCGCCCGGACGGCAGCCCCCCGGCCCCGCTGACCCGCCGCCGCCCTGTTTGCACCGCAGAGCCCTGTTTGCACCGCCGCGCCCCGGCCGCGTCGGCGACCCTCACCAGGCCAGGTCCTCCAGCGCCTCCAGGTCCATCACCGGCAACGCCGGCTCCGGCCCCCCGGTCAGCGGCAGCTCCGCCCAGATGACCTTGCCGCGCTCGGTGTACCGGGTGCCCCAGCGCTCGGCGAACTGCGCGACCAGGAACAGGCCGCGGCCGCCCTCGTCCGTGGTGGCCGCGTACCGCAGGTGCGGCGAGGTGCTGCTGCCGTCGGAGACCTCGCAGATGAGGTTGCGGTCGCGCAGCATCCGCACCCGGATGGGCGCGGTCCCGTACCGGATGGCGTTGGTGATGAGCTCGCTGAGGATGAGTTCGGCCGAGGACGCGATGTCCTGCAGCCCCCACGCGGCGAGCTGCGCCGACCCCGCGTTGCGTACCCGGGAGACCGCGGCCGGGTCCGCGGGCACCTCCCACTCGGCGATCCGGTCCGCCTCCAGCCGCCTGGTGTCGGCGACCAGCAGGGCGATGTCGTCGCTCGGCTCCGGGGACAGCAGCGCGGCCAGCACGTCCGCACAGGCCTGTTCGGGGCTGCGGCCGTGGCGGGCGAGGGTCTCGGCCAGCAGGCCGAGGCCGGTGTCGAAATCCCGGTCGCGGTCCTCCAGCAGGCCGTCCGTGAAGAGCACGAGCCGGCTGGCCTCCGGCAGCCGCAGCTCGGTGGCCTCGAAGGGCATGCCGCCCACGCCGAGCGGCAGCCCGGCGGGCAGCTGCGGGAACTCCACGCCCCCGTCCGGCCGGATCACGGCAGGTCCGGGGTGCCCGGCACTCGCCATCGTGCAGAGCCCGGAGACCGGGTCGTAGACCGCGTACAGGCAGGTGGCGCCCGTGACGCCGGCCGCCTCGCCCGCCCCGTCCCCGCCGTCCCCGCCGTTCCCGGCGGTCCCGGACTCGTTCTGGTCGATGCGGTGGATCAGCTCGTCCAGGTGCCCCAGCAGTTCGTCGGGCGGCACGTCCAGGGTGGAGAAATTGTGCACGGCGGTCCGCAGCCGGCCCATCGTGGCCGCCGCGTGCACCCCGTGCCCGACCACGTCGCCGACGACCAGCGCCACGCGCGCACCGGCGAGGGGGATCACGTCGAACCAGTCACCGCCCACCCCGGCCTGCGCGGGCAGGTATCGGAAGGCCACCTCCACGGCGCTCTGGTCCGGCAGCGACCGGGGCAGCAGGCTGCGCTGGAGGGCCACGGCCGTCGCGTGCTCCCGGGTGAAGCGGCGGGCGTTGTCGACGGAGACGGCCGCCCGCGCGCCCAGCTCCTCCGCGAACGACAGGTCCTCCTCGTCGAAGGCCTCCGGGGTGTCGGCGGCCCGCCAGAAGTTGGCCATGCCGAGGACCACGCCGCGGGCCTGGAGCGGCACCGAGATCAGCGAGTGCAGCCCGTACCCCAGGGCTTGGCGGGTGCCGGCCTCGTCCTGCGCCCGCCATCCCATCGCGGCGTTCAGATCGGCCGCCAGCACCGCGTGCCCGGCGTCCAGGGCCGCCGCCATCGGCGCCGTCGGCACCTCGAACCGGATGATGTCGCCGACCGGCTGCAGCGGCTGGTCGGTGCGCACCCCGCTCATCGCCGCCCGGCGCATCCGCGTGTACGCGCCGGCGGCCGGCGAGGGCTCCTCGCCCTTCAGCACCGGCTCCAGCAGCTCCACCGTGACGAAGTCGGCGAACCGGGGGACGGCCACTTCCGACAGCTCCTCCGCGGTCCGCACCACGTCCAGCGTGGTCCCGATCCGGCCCCCCGCGTCGTACAGCAGCTGGAGCCGCTCCCGGGCCACCTCGGCGCGGCCGGAGAGCGCGGCGAGCTCGGTGGTGTCGCGCAGGGTCATGACGCTGCCGGACGGGTGCCCCGCGTACGGTTCGGTCGGGCGGACGTTGACGGCGAGGAGCCGGTCGCCCGCCAGGTGCACCTCGTCCGTCGCGACCCGTCCGGACACCAGCAGTGCGGTGGTGCGCGGGTCGAGGCCCAGCTCGCTCACATGGCGCCGCTCGGCGTCGGGCGCGAGGTTCAGGAGCCGCCGGGCCTCGTCGTTGGCGAGCAGCAGCCGCTGGTCGGCGCTGATGATCAGGACGCCCTCGCGCACCGCGTGCAGGACCGCCTCGTGGTGCTCGTTCATCCGGGCCATCTCGACCTCGCCCAGGCCCCGGGTCTGGCGCCGCAGCCGCCGGCTGACCAGAGCGGCGCCGCCCGTGCCGAGCAGCAGCGCGCCCGCCGTGGCGCCGAGCAGCAGCGGCAGCTGCCCCTGGACCACGTCCGAGACCTTGGCGACATCGATGCCGGTGCCCACCAGGCCCACGACCGCCCCGCTCGCGTCCCGTACGGGGACCACCGCGCGGACCGCGTCGCTCGGCGAGCCCTTGAACACCTCGGTGAAGGACTGCCCGCCGACGGCGCGCGAGAGGTCGCCGGTGGCCCGTTTGCCGATCAGCTCCGGCCGGGAGTCGGTGTAGCGGATCCCGTCGGGCGTCATCACGGCGACGAAGTCGACGCCCGCGGCTCGCCGGGCGGCATCGGCCAGCGGCTGCAGCTCGCTCGTCGGGTTCGCCGACCTGAGGGCCTCGGGGAGCCCGGGGGCGTGCGCGAAGGCCTCGGCGGCCGCGAGGGAGCGGTGGCGCGCATCGCGCTCGGTGTCGTACCGCTCCTGGAACACGAGGGCCAGCGAGGCGGCGGCGATCAGCAGCACCACGATGAACGCCTGGAGCGCGAAGACCTGACCGGCGACGCTGCGCGCACCCAGGGAGAGGCGTGGCGGCACGTCCGGGTCCCGCCCGGACGGCTGCCGGGGCGGGGATCCCCTGGGTCGACCCACACGTCCGGTCATGAGCCATTTCTAACACTGTCATCGGGATTTGGGCGGGGCTGCAGGTGTGGCGGTCGCCGCAGCGCGGTACGCGCGGGGGCTGAGGCCGACGTACGAGGTGAAGTGCTGGCGGAAGGTGACCTCGCTGGCGAATCCCGCACGCCGGGCCACCTCCGGAACCGGGTGGTCCGTGCGCTCCAGCAGCTTGCGGGCCTCGTCCAGGCGGTGACCGAGGAGCCAGCGGTGCGGGGTGGTGCCGGTGGCGGCGACGAAGTGGCGGGCGAAGGAGCGCGGCGACATCCCCGCCCAGCGGGCCAGCGTGGCCACGGACAGCGGCTCGTGCAGATGGCGCAGGGCCCGCTCCCGTACGGCCGCCAGGGCGTCAGCGGTCCGGTCCGCCGCCGGGGTGGGCCGGTCCAGGTACTGGGCGTGGTCGCCGGTGCGGAACGGGCCCGTCACCATGGACCGGGCGATGGCGGCGGCGACCTCCGCGCCGTGGGCCTCCCGCACGAGGTGCAGGCAGAGGTCGATTCCGGAGGCCACCCCGGCGGAGGTCCACAGCCCGCCGTCCTCCACGTACAGCGGAGCGTCCTCGACCAGCACGGACGGGTGGCGCGCGGCGAGCTGCGGAGCCAGCCACCAGTGGGTCACGGCCCGCCGGCCCGCCAGCAGTCCCGCCTCCGCGAGGATGAACGCCCCGGCGCACAGCGCGGCGACCGGTACGCCCCGGGCGTGCGCGTCCCGCAGGGCGGCGAGGACGGGCTCGGGCGTCGGGTCGGAAGGCTCGGCCAGCGCGGGCACGACGACGAGATCGGCCTCGGCGAGCCAGTCGAGCCGCCGGTCCGGGGTCAGGGTGAGCCCGCCGGGCAGGGCGATCGGACCGGTGTCCACGGCGCACCGGCGCAGCTCGAAGCGGGGGACGCCGAGGCGGCTGCGGTCGGGGCCCCAGACCTCGGTGATGACGGCGAGGTCGAAGCTGCGGATGCCGGGCTGGACGACGACGGCGACACGATGCATGCTGCCATCTTGGCAGGATCCCATCGGTTCGGGTCCCCGTTGCCGCTGTCGGCCGGGCGACCGTGGCGGCGAGCATGAAGCCATGACGAAGAACGAGAACGAGAACAAGAACAAGAACGGGTTCGAGCTCGCTGCGAACGCCGCCCTGCTGGTCATCGACGTACAGAAGGGCTTCGACGACGCGTCCTTCTGGGGCCCCCGCAACAACCCCGCCGCCGAGGCCAACATCGCCGCCCTGATGGACGCCTGGCAGGAGTCCGGCCGCCCCGTGGTGCTCGTCCGGCACGCCTCGCGGGCGGGCTCGGTCCTGGCGGCCGACCAGCCCGGCCACGCCTTCAAGGACTTCGTGGCGGACCGGACGGGGCAGGAGTCGCTGCTCGTCACCAAGACCGTGAACTCGTCCTTCTACGGCACCCCGGACCTGGCCGCATGGCTCACCGCCCAGGGCATCGGCCAGCTGGTGGTGTCCGGGATCCAGACCAACATGTGCGTCGAGACCACCGCGCGGATGGCCGGGAACCTGGGCTACGACGTGCTCGTCCCGCTCGACGCCACCCACACGTTCGACCTCGAGGGCCCGGACGGGCTCCGGCTGACGGCCGACCAGCTGGCCGCCGCCACGGCCGTCAACCTCCAGGGCGGGCGCTTCGCCCGAGTGGTGAACACGGCTCAGCTGCTCGCCGTATCCGGGGCGGCCCGGCTCACCGTGTAGTGCCGCGGCCGCCCCGGCAGCGGCGCGGCGTCTGCGCTCCCGGACCGGCCTCGGCGGCAGCCGCGAACGCCGAGGCCCGGCACCCCCGCTCGGGGGTGCCGGGCCTCGGACCGCCGGCCGGGACGGTCAGAGCACGTCGGCCGCGATGTTGGCCGCGACCCGCTCCAGCAGCGGCCCGGCATTGGCGATGCACGTGGCCGGATCCGGCTCGATCTCCGTCAGCGGATACGCCCGCCGGATACCCGCCGCCTGTAGCGCCTCGGGCTGGAGCAGCAGCCGCCCGCACACCGCCACGACCTCCTTGCCCGCCGCGCGAGCCGCCGCCGCGACACCGGCAGGGGCCTTGCCGTGCAGGGTCTGCTCGTCCAGCGAGCCCTCACCGGTGATCACCAGCGTCGCCCGCTCCAGCGCGGGAGCGAAGCCCAGGACCTCGAGCATCAGCTCGATGCCGGGCCGGAAGCTCGCGCCGAGCAGCAGTGCCCCGTACCCGATGCCGCCCGCGCCGCCCGCGCCCGGGGCCGCGGCCAGCCGGCCGGCCTTCTCGCCGATCGACTTCTCCAGCACCACCGCGAAATGCGCCAGCGCCGCGTCCAGCGTCGCCACGTCCTGCGGCGAGGCCCCCTTCTGCGGGCCGTAGACCGCGGGCGCGCCCTTCGGGCCCGTCAGCGGGTTGTCCACGTCGCTCGCCAGGACGAGGTCGACCTCCGCGAAGCGCGGGTCGATCCCGGACAGGTCGGCGGACGCCAGTTCCGCGAGCGCGCCGCCGCCCGGACCGACCGGTTCGCCGTTCGCGTCCAGGAACACCGCACCCAGCGCGGCCAGCATCCCCGCACCGCCGTCGGTGGTGGCGCTGCCGCCCACGCCGAAGACGATCGAGCGCGCCCCCGCGTCCAGCGCGGCCTTCAGCAGCTCGCCCGAGCCGTACGTGGTCGCCGTCAGCGGGGCGAACACACCCGCCGGCAGCAGCTGCAGCCCGGAGGCCTCCGCCATCTCGACCACGGCGGTGCCGTCACGCAGCGCGAAAGCGGTCGTGACCTGCTCGCCGAGCGGTCCGGTGACCCGTACCTCCCGGCGTTCGAACCCGGCCGCCACGGCGGCTGCGACCGTGCCGTCGCCGCCGTCCGCGACGGGGAGGGTCTCGATCTCCACGCCGGGTACGGCCTTGCGGAGGCCCGCCGTCACCCGCTCCGCGACCTGAACGGCCGTGAGCGAGCCCTTGAATTTGTCCGCGGCGATGAGCACGCGCGCGGTCTCAGTTACTGCTCCGTCCGTCACCTTGCTAATCCCTTGCTATCGAACAGTGCAGTCGCGCCCCCATGAGCGTATCCGGAGGATCCTCCTATGCCCATGGGTGGCCTGGGTCACACCCGGCACGCCATGCCCATAAATACGGACATACGCCTGCATAGTGTGGCCGCGTGGGCGCGGATTCGCTGGAAGGGGCACGTCCGGATTTCCCGGGCGGGGCCCCGCCCGCCTGCCGGACGGCATACCGGACCGTGCCGTCGTCGCCTGGGCGGCGCTGGGCAAGGACTCGTTCGACGCTGGGCAAGGACTCGTTCGACACGGCGTCGAGCACCGCGCCGGCGGGGTGCTGGCCAATGTCGCCTGGCTGTCCGTGATCGCCGCCGACGTCTTCCTCGTCATGTGCGTCGTCCTCGCGATCAGCCGGTTCGGCCGGATCCGGCTCGCCGCCGACGACTCCGAGCCCGACTTCACGAACCTCGCGTGGACCGCGATGAGGTTCGGCGCCGGCATGGGCATCGGCCTGATGCCCTACGGGGTCGGCGAGCCGCCCACCCACGGAGGACCGCGCGGGCGGCCGGCCCGGCAAGGCCATCGGCCTGCCCGCCGTCTTCGCGACCGCGAGGACCCTCCCGCCCCGGGCCCGGCGCAGGCGTGATCCCGGCGGCCGGGGCGGCCGGTACGGCTGGGTAGGGTTGCGACGTGACCACCACGGATGACTACGCCACGTACATCGCGAGCCTGCCCCGGGTGCTGGCCGGCGCCGCTGCCCTCTACCGGGACGCCGAGGGCCGGGTGCTGCTCGTCGAGCCCAACTACCGTGAGGGCTGGGCGCTGCCGGGCGGCACCATCGAGTCGGACCAGGGCGAGTCCCCGCGCGCGGCCGCCCGCCGCGAGAGCGCCGAGGAGATCGGCCTCGACCTGCCGCTCGGCCGGCTGCTCGCCGTCGACTGGACGCTCGGCGAAGGCCGCCCGCCGCTGGTCGGGTACCTCTTCGACGGCGGTGTGCTCGACGAGGCCCAACTCGCCTCGATCAAGCTCCAGGAGGAGGAACTGATCTCCTGGAGGCTGGTCGCGCCCGCCGAACTCGCCACGTACCTCCACGGATCGCTCGGCCGGCGCACCCAAGAGGCCTACCGGGTCCTGGAGTCCGGCGAGGGCGCCGTGGAACTGGAGAACGGCAGGCGCCCGGTCTCCTCGTGACACCGGCTTACTTCGAGCAGGACAGAATCTGATGATCACGATGTACGCCTGGCCCAGCACCGCCGACGGGCCCGACGCCCTGCCGATGGTCCACTTCACCACCGATCAGCAGGCGGGCGGCGAGGTCACCCCCGAGGGGACGCCGGTCTGGCTGTTCGACACCGCGATACGCGAGGGCGGCTGGGCCCAGTTCACCGATTTCGAGGGCTGGTCCGTCCCCGCCGCCGGCTGGCAGGCCTTCTACCGCCGCGAGGACGACCTCCTCGCCGTCACCGGCCCCGGTGCCTGCGAGGGCTGGTACCAGGGCAACCTCGGCGCCGACGCCGACTGGGTGGCGGCGGCCACCGCGCAGCAGAGCGTGGTCCTGCTCGCCGCCCCCGTCCAGCACCCCTCGCTCTACGGCTACGCGGTGGAGGCGGGCGCCGCGTTCGCCCTGCTCGTCCCCCTCGCACTGGTCTGAATCAGAGCGTGGCCTCCCCGGCCTCGAAGGCCAGCAGCCGCACCTTGCGCTCGACGCCGCCGCCGTAGCCGGTCATGCTGCCCGAGGCACCGATCACGCGGTGGCACGGCACGATGATGCCGACCGGGTTCTTCCCGTTGGCCAGGCCCACCGCGCGCGAGGCGTTCGGCTTGCCGAGTCTGGCCGCGAGCTCCCCGTACGACCAGGTCTCGCCGTACGGGATCCGGACGAGCTGGTCCCACACGCTGCGCTGGAACGCGGTGCCCTCGAGCCGGACGGGCACGTCGAACTCGGTGCGCTCCCCGGCGAAGTACGCGGTCAGCTGCCGCGCCACCTCGGGGAACGGCTCCTCGGTCGCGGCGACCCGCTCGCCGAAGGACTCCTCGGCCGGCCGGTGCCGCTGCCCGGTCATGTACAGGCCGCAAAGGACGCCGTCCGAGGCGACCAGGGTGAGCGGGCCGTAGGGGCTGTCGACGACGGTGTGCTGCGTGGTGCTCATGACGGTGTGCACTCCTCAGACGGGCAGGTGGTTGATGGGGTGGGCGTCGGTGGCCCACAGGTACTGCACGGCGTACGCGCGCCAGGGCCGCCAGCCGGCCGCCCGGGCGGTGAGCGCCGCGGGCGTGGACGGCAGCCCGAGCTCCTTCGCGGCCCGCCGGACCCCGAGGTCGGACGGCAGGAAGGCGTCGGGATCGCCCAGTGCCCGCATCGCGATCACCTCAGTGGTCCACGGGCCGAACCCGGGCAGCGCGTTCAGCTGCGCACGGGCCGCCTCCCAGTCGCTGTCGATGCCGAGCGGGAGGGAAGCGTCGGCCAGCGCGCCGACGAGGGTGGTGAGGGTGGCGCGCCGGCTGCCCGGGAGGGCCAGGGACTCCGGGTCCAGCCCGGCCAGCGCCTGCGGCGAGGGGAACAGGTGGGTCAGCCCGCCCTCGGGATCGGGGTCGGCCACCGGCTCGCCGTACGAGGCGACCAGCCGGGCGGCGTGCGTACGGGCCGCCGCCGTGGACACCTGCTGGCCGAGCACCGCCCGTACGGCGAACTCCGCCGCGTCGACCGTACGGGGCACCCGGCGCCCCGGGGCCTTGTCCACGAGCGGGGCCAGCAGCGGGTCGGAGCGCAGCTGCTCGTCGACGGCCTCGGGGTCGGCGTCGAGGTCGAGCATCCAGCGGCAGCGGCTGATGGCGATGGTGAGGTCGCGCAGGTCGGTGAGGGCCAGCTGGCAGCCGATGTGGTCGGGCTGCGGGGTCAGCGCGACGACCCCGGTGCCGTACGGGAGCCGCAGGGTCCGGCGATAGGCACCGGAGCGCCACTCCTCGACGCCGGGGACGGCGGTCGCCGCGAGGTGGCCGAAGAGGTTGTCGGGGTTGAGCGGGGCCCGGTAGGGCAGGCGCAGGCTTATGGTCCCGGGCACCTTGGGCTTGTTCCGGCCCGCCTTCTCCGCCCGCAGGCGCAGCTCGCCGGGGGCCAGGGCGAAGACCTCGCGGACGGTCTCGTTGAAGGTCCGGATGGAGGAGAACCCGGCGGCGAAGGCGACGTCGCCCATGGGCAGCTCGGAGGTCTCGATGAGCAGCCGGGCGGTCTGGGCGCGCTGCGCCCGGGCAAGGGCCAGCGGCCCCGCCCCGAGCTCGGCGCTCAGCTGCCGCTCCACCTGCCGGGTCGAGTACCCGAGCCGCGCCGCCAGGCCGGGCACGCCCTCGCGGTCCACGACGCCGTCCTGGATGAGCCGCATGGCCCGGGCGACGGCGTCGGCGCGGGCGTTCCACTCCGGGGAACCGGGGGAGGTGTCGGGCCGGCACCGCTTGCAGGCCCGGAACCCGGCCTGCTGGCAGGCGGCGGCGCTGGGCAGGAAGGCCATGTTCTCGACCTTGGGCGGCACCGCGGGGCAGCTGGGCCGGCAGTAGATCCCGGTGGTCCGGACGGCGGTGAAGAACCATCCGTCGAAGCGGGCGTCCTTCGACTGCACGGCCCTGACGCAGCGGTCGGTGTCGGTGTACATGGCTCCAGGATCCCGGCCCGGCCCCTGAGGGGCTGGCGATTTTCCGACATCAAGCGTAGCCCTCCCGGGCTGCCGCACCCGCCCGGCGCCCGTCCGTGACCGTCCCGGCCGCGGCCGCCCCACCCCGCGCCCGGGTGCGGCCCTGTGCTCGGGCACCGCGGGGCGGGGCTGCTCCCCGCCCTTTCTCCGGTTCCCGGAGCCGGCCCCCGGACCTCCGGTTCCCGGGGGCTCCGCCCCGGACCTCAGGCCCCCTGCGGGGCTCGGGGCGGCCCGGGGGACGGCGAAGGCCCCGGGCGCCAAGGGCATCCGGGGCCTTCGTACGTGTCACGCCGGCGCAGCGCTACGGCAGCTGGGCTGCCCGCGCCTCGCGGCGGTTGTGGCGGAACGTGTTCGCCCGGCGGGTCGTCGCGAACAGCGGGATGGTCGCCGCCAGAGCGATCTGCAGCGCGCAGCCCGTCTGGAGCAGCAGCTGACCGCCCGGGGCGTCGAACGCCCAGGCCGCCAGCAGGCCCATCGCCCCGACGATCCAGCTCAGCATCGCCACCGCGAGGACACCCTGCGGCTTGGGGTACTCGACCCGGCTCACCATCAGCCAGGCCACCCCGATGATCGCCAGCAGCGTCGGGACGAACGGCAGCTCCAGCAGCACGATCGAGACGACCGTCAGCGCGCCGAAGGGGCTCGGCATGCCCTGGAACATGCCGTCCTTCATCGTCACGCAGCTGAATCTCGCCAGGCGCAGCACCACGGCGAGCAGCACGACGATCGCCGCCAGCGCCGACATCTTCTGGTGCGCGTCGTCGGCGACCATGCCGTAGACCAGCACGAAGTACGCCGGCGCCAGCCCGAAGCTGATCAGGTCGGACAGGTTGTCCAGCTCGGCGCCCATGGGAGAGCTGCGCAGCTTGCGGGCCACGATGCCGTCGAAGAGGTCGAAGACCGCCGCGAGCAGCATCAGTATCACCGCGGTCGCCGCGCTGTGCCGGGCCATGCCCGACTCGCCGCTGCCGGTGAGGTGCGGGATGAGGATCCCGGTGGTGGTGAAGTACACCGCCATGAATCCGCACGTGGCGTTGCCGAGGGTGAGGGTGTCCGCTATCGACAGCCGCAGCGAGAGCGGCATGTCGTCCTCTGCGGACTCCTCCTCGGCGCCCTCGGGGACCCACCCACCCGACGGTGTGGTGGGGGTCTCAGGGTCAGTCACGGTCAATTCGGGTCACCCCCGCGGTGGTGGCCTGACCGACCTCGACCGCGACCTCGACACCCTCGGGGAGGTAGATGTCGACGCGGGAGCCGAAGCGGATCAGACCGATGCGTTCGCCCTGCTCCACCTTGGTGCCGGCCGGCAGGTAGGGGACGATGCGGCGTGCGACGGCGCCTGCGATCTGCACCATCTCGATGTCGCCGAGCTCGGTGTCGAAGTGCCAGACAACGCGCTCGTTGTTCTCGCTCTCCTTGTTGAACGCCGGGACGAACCCGCCGGGGATGTGCTCCACGGACGTCACCGTGCCCGCGAGGGGCGCGCGGTTGACGTGGACGTTCAGCGGGCTCATGAAGATCGCGACCCGGGTCCGGCCGTCCTTCCACGGCATGATGCTCTGCACCACACCGTCGGCGGGCGAGATGACGCGGCCCTGAGTGATCTCGCGCTCGGGGTCGCGGAAGAACCACAGCATGCCCGCCGCGAGCGCGGTGGTGGGCACGGCCACTGCCGCCCAGCGTCCGGACTTGCGTGCCCGGGTGAGGCTGAGCGCAGCGGTGGCGACGGTCGGCAGGAGCCACGGCGATGCTCCGCGTGCGAGACGTCCACCGAGGATGCCGACGCGAGGTGCAGAGGTTTGGCTGTGGGGCATGGATGACCTTCGTAGCGGGTGATTGCCGCGCCGCAAACAGGGGGACGGGACGGCGGCTTTACTGGAATGCTATCGGTTGCACGCAACAACTGGGCAAGCCAGAAGCCGAGTCGATGGCCGCAGGCCAGTGACTGCCAGTGATTCTTTTGCGACGAACCCATGGAGGATCCGCCGCAAAAGGGACTTTCAGCCCTGGAGTCGGTACTCCTCGAGAAGGCGGCGCCCGATGATCATTTTCTGGATCTCGGCCGTACCCTCACCGATCAGCAGCATCGGTGCCTCGCGGTAGAGGCGCTCGATCTCGTACTCCTTCGAGAATCCGTAGCCGCCATGGATACGGAAGGCATCCTCCACCACCTCCTTGCAGTATTCGGAGGCGAGGTACTTCGCCATCCCTGCTTCGAGGTCGTTTCGTTCCCCGGAGTCCTTTTTGCGTGCTGCGTTCACCATCATCGCATGGGCGGCCTCGACCTTGGTAGCCATCTCGGCCAGCTTGAACTGGATGGCCTGGTGCTCGGCGATCGCCTTGCCGAAAGTGTGACGTTGCTGGGCATACGAGACACCCAGCTCGAACGCACGCTGAGCGACACCGCAGCCACGCGCCGCCACGTTGACACGGCCGACCTCGACCCCGTCCATCATTTGGTAAAACCCTCGGCCGGTCTGGCCGCCGAGGACCCGATTGGCCGGAATGCGCAATCCGTCCATGATCAGCTCGGTCGTGTCGACGCCCTTGTAGCCCATCTTGTCGATCTTGCCCGGGATGGTCAGGCCCGGACGGACCTCACCGAAGCCCGGCTCCTTCTCGACGAGGAAGGTCGTCATCGACTTGTGCGGCGCCGTGCCCTCGGGGTGGCCTTCGTCACTTCGCACGAGGACCGCCACCAGCGTGGAGCTGCCGCCGTTCGTCAGCCACATCTTCTGGCCGTTCAGGACGTACTCGTCGCCGTCCTTGACCGCCTTGGACGTGATGGCCGACACGTCGGAGCCCAGCCCCGGCTCGGACATCGAGAACGCGCCGCGCACCTCGCCCAGCGCCATGCGCGGGAGGAAGTGGTCCTTCTGCTCCTGCGTGCCGTGCTGCTTGAGCATGTACGCCACGATGAAGTGGGTGTTGATGATGCCCGAGACGGACATCCAGCCCCGCGCTATCTCCTCCACGCACAGCGCGTAGGTGAGCAGCGACTCACCCAGGCCGCCGTACTCCTCGGGGATCATCAGCCCGAAGAGGCCGAGCTCCTTGAGGCCGTCGACGATCTGCTGGGGGTACTCGTCACGGTGTTCGAGCTCGGTCGCGACCGGGATGATCTCCTTGTCGACGAACTCCCGGACGGTCTTGAGGATCTCCCGCTGGACGTCGGTGAGCCCGGCGGTCTGGGCGAGTCGGGCCATGGCTACTTCCCCTGTTCCTTCAGCTGCGGGCGGCCGGGCTGCTCGCCGCCGCGCTCCTTGATGTACGTCTCGGTCGGGACCATCACCTTGCGCCGGAAGACGCAGACGAGGGTGCCGTCCTGCTTGTAGCCCTTGGTCTCCACGTAGACGATCCCGCGGTCGTTCTTCGACTTGGACGGGGTCTTGTCGAGGACCGTGGTCTCGCCGTAGATGGTGTCGCCGTGGAAGGTCGGCGCCACGTGCCGCAGGGACTCGATCTCCAGGTTGGCGATGGCCTTCCCGGAGACGTCCGGCACGGACATGCCGAGCAGCAGCGAGTAGATGTAGTTGCCCACGACCACGTTCTTGCCGAAGTCGGTGGTGTTCTCGGCGTAATTGCTGTCCATGTGCAGCGGGTGGTGATTCATGGTCAGCAGGCAGAAGAGGTGGTCGTCGTACTCGGTGACGGTCTTTCCGGGCCAGTGCTTGTAGACCGCGCCGACCTCGAACTCTTCGTAAGTGCGTCCGAACTGCATCGGGATCAGGCCTCCGGGATCTCGAACTTGGTGGTGCGCTGCATGCCCGCGGCGCGGCCCTTGCCCGCGATGACCAGGGCCATCTTGCGGCTGGCCTCGTCGATCATCTCGTCGCCGAGCATGGCCGAGCCCTTCTTGCCGCCGGCCTCGGAGGTGCACCAGTCGTACGCGTCGAGGATCAGCTCGGAGTGGTCGTAGTCCTCCTGCGAGGGGGAGAAGACCTCGTTGGCCGCGTCGACCTGGCCCGGGTGCAGCACCCACTTGCCGTCGAAGCCCAGCGCCGCCGCCCGGCCCGCCACCTCGCGGTAGGCGTCCACGTCGCGGATCTGGAGGAAGGGGCCGTCGATCGCCTGGAGGTTGTGCATGCGGGCCGCCATCAGGATCCGCATCAGGATGTAGTGGTAGGCGTCCGCCGGGTAGCCGGGCGGCTGCATGCCCACGACCAGGGACTTCATGTTGATCGAGGCCATGAAGTCGGCCGGGCCGAAGATGATGGTCTCCAGCCGCGGCGAGGCGGCCGCGATCTCGTCGACGTTGACCAGGCCCTTGGCGTTCTCGATCTGCGCCTCGATGCCGATCTTGCCGACCTCGAAGCCCATGGTCTTCTCGATCTGGGTCAGCAGGAGGTCGAGCGCCACGACCTGCTGGGCGTCCTGGACCTTCGGCAGCATGATGCAGTCGAGGTTCTGGCCCGCGCCCTCCACGACCGTGATGACGTCGCGGTACGTCCAGTGCGTGGTCCAGTCGTTGACGCGCACGACCCGGGTCTTGCCGGTCCAGTCGCCGTTGTTCAGCGCGTCCACGATCGTGTGGCGGGCGCCTTCCTTGGCCAGCGGTGCGCAGGCGTCCTCGAGGTCGAGGAAGACCTGGTCGGCCGGCAGGCCCTGGGCCTTCTCCAGGAACCGCGGGTTCGAGCCCGGAACCGCGAGGCAGGAGCGGCGCGGCCGCAGCCGGTTGACCGGGGACGTGGGCGTGGTCATGCGGGGACCTCCAGAGGGTCGAGCTTGTTCGCTTTCCGGATCTCGTCGACGATACGGCCGATGATCTCCGTGATACCGAAGTCCTTGGGTGTGAATACGGCGGCGACTCCGGCCGCCTTCAGCGCGATGGCATCGGCGTTCGGAATGATGCCGCCGAGGACGACGGGGACGTCACCCGCCCCCGCCGTACGGAGGCGTTCCAGCACGTCCGGCACGAGCGCGCTGTGCGAGCCGGACAGGATGGACAGTCCCACGCAGTGCACGTCCTCGGCCAGCGCCGCCGAGGAGATCTCCTCGGGAGTCAGCCGGATGCCCTGGTAGACCACCTCGAAACCGGCGTCGCGGGCCCGGACGGCGATCTGCTCGGCGCCGTTCGAGTGCCCGTCCAGGCCGGGCTTGCCGACCAGCAGGCGCAGCCGGCCGGAGCCCAGGTCCTCGGCGGTGCGGGCGACCTTCTCGCGGACGAGGGCCATCGGCGTGCCCTCCTCCGCGGTGACGGCCACCGGGGCCGAGGAGACCCCGGTCGGGGCGCGGAACTCGCCGAACACCTCGCGCAGGGCGTTCGCCCATTCGCCGGTGGTGACACCGGCGCGGGCGCACTCGAGGGTGGCCTCCATCAGGTTCTCGGTCCCGGCCGCGGCCTCCTTCAGCCGGTCCAGGGCCTGCATCACCGTCGGGAAGACGAACGGGTCGCCGCCCCCCTGCCGGTCCGAGGACTCCTGCCGCTCGGCCCGCCAGCTGCCGATCCGCTCCACGGTCAGCGCCTCCACGGCCCCGTCCACCGTCATGATCGCGCCGTCGAGATCGGCGGTGAGCGGGTTCTCCTCGGTCTGCTGGAAGCAGTTCACGCCGACGATCTTGTCCTCGCCGGACTCGATGCGGGCGCGCCGCTCGGCGTGCGAGGAGACGAGCCGGGACTTCAGGTACCCGGACTCGACGGCGGCCATCGCGCCGCCCATCTCCTGGATCCGGTCGATCTCGGCCAGGCAGTCGGCGACCAGGGAGTCGACTTTGGCCTCGATGACGTGGGAACCGGCGAAGATGTCCTCGTACTCCAGCAGGTCGCTCTCGTGCGCCAGGACCTGCTGGATGCGCAGCGACCACTGCTGGTCCCAGGGCCGGGGCAGGCCCAGCGCCTCGTTCCAGGCGGGCAGCTGCACGGCGCGGGCCCGGGCGTCCTTGGAGAGGGTGACCGCGAGCATCTCCAGCACGATGCGCTGGACGTTGTTCTCCGGCTGCGCCTCGGTCAGACCCAGGGAGTTGACCTGGACGCCGTACCGGAAGCGGCGCTGCTTGGCGTTCTCGATGCCGTAGCGCTCGCGGGTGACCTGGTCCCAGATGCGGCCGAAGGCGCGCATCTTGCACATCTCCTCGATGAAGCGGACGCCCGCGTTCACGAAGAACGAGATACGGGCGACCACCTCGCCGAAACGATCCTCCGGGACCTGGCCCGAGTCACGCACCGAGTCCAGCACGGCGATCGCGGTCGACATCGCGTACGAGATCTCCTGGACCGGGGTGGCCCCGGCCTCCTGGAGGTGGTACGAGCAGATGTTGATCGGGTTCCACTTCGGGATGTGGTTGACCGTGTACGCGATCATGTCCGTCGTCAGGCGGAGCGAGGGCCCGGGCGGGAAGACGTGCGTCCCGCGCGAGAGGTACTCCTTGACGATGTCGTTCTGGGTGGTGCCCTGGAGCTGCGAGATGTCCGCGCCCTGCTCCTCGGCGGCCACCTGGTAGAGCGCCAGCAGCCACATCGCGGTGGCGTTGATCGTCATCGAGGTGTTCATCTGCTCCAGGGGGATGTCCTGGAACAGCCGCCGCATGTCGCCCAGATGGGAGACCGGGACCCCGACCCGGCCCACCTCGCCGCGGGCGAGGATGTGGTCGGGGTCGTAGCCGGTCTGCGTCGGAAGGTCGAACGCGACCGACAGGCCGGTCTGGCCCTTGGCGAGGTTGCGGCGGTACAGCTCGTTGGACGCCTCGGCCGTGGAGTGGCCGGCGTACGTCCGCATGAGCCACGGACGGTCTTTCTGGCGCTCTGTCATCTCAGGCTGTCCCTTTGGCCCTTGAACGGTCTCAGACGTTGCGGAAGCGGTTGATCGCCTCGAGGTGCGTCGCGCGCATCTCGTGGTCGCGCACGCCCAGGCCCTCCTCGGGGGCGAGGGCGAGAACGCCGACCTTGCCCTGGTGGAGGTTGCGGTGGACGTCGTACGCGGCCTGGCCGGTCTCCTCGAGGGAGTAGACCCTCGACAGCGTGGGGTGGATCTTGCCCTTGGCCACCAGGCGGTTGGCCTCCCAGGCCTCGCGGTAGTTGGCGAAGTGCGATCCGACGATCCGCTTGAGCGACATCCACAGGTACCGGTTGTCGTACTCGTGGTTGTAGCCCGAGGTCGAGGCGCAGGTGACGATCGTGCCGCCCTTGCGGGTGACGTACACGGAGGCGCCGAAGGTCTCGCGGCCCGGGTGCTCGAAGACGATGTCCACGTCCTCGCCGCCGGTCAGCTCGCGGATGCGCTTGCCGAAGCGCTTCCACTCCTTGGGGTCCTGGGTGTGCTCGTCCTTCCAGAACTTGTAGCCCTCGGCGCTGCGGTCGATGATCGCGGTCGCGCCCATCGAGCGGCAGATGTCCGCCTTCTGCGCGCTCGAGACGACGCAGATCGGGTTGGCGCCGCCGGCCAGCGCGAACTGGGTGGCGTACGAGCCGAGTCCGCCGCTGGCGCCCCAGATCAGGACGTTGTCGCCCTGCTTCATGCCGGCGCCGTTGCGGGAGACCAGCTGGCGGTAGGCGGTGGAGTTGACCAGGCCGGGGGAGGCGGCCTCCTCCCAGCTCAGGTGGCCGGGCTTCGGCATCAGCTGGTTGGACTTGACGAGGGCGATCTCCGCCAGGCCGCCGAAGTTGGTCTCGAAGCCCCAGATGCGCTGCTCGGGGTCGAGCATCGTGTCGTTGTGGCCGTCCGAGGACTCCAGCTCGACCGAGAGGCAGTGCGCGACGACCTCGTCGCCGGGCTTCCAGGCGTTGACGCCGGGGCCGGTGCGCAGCACGACGCCCGCGAGGTCCGAGCCGATGACGTGGTACGGGAGGTCGTGGCGCTTGGTGAGCTCCGACAGGCGCCCGTAGCGCTCCAGGAAGCTGAAGGTGGACACCGGTTCGAAGATCGAGGTCCACACGGAGTTGTAGTTGACCGAGGAGGCCATGACGGCCACCAGGGCCTCGCCCGGGCCGAGCTCCGGCACGGGGACCTCGTCGAGGTGCAGGGACTTGCGCGGGTCCTTCTCACGGGTGGTGAGCCCCGCGAACATCTCCGCCTCGTCCTTGTGCACGGTGATCGCGCGGTACGAGTCGGGGAGCGGCAGGGCCGCGAAGTCGGCGGCCGTTGCGGCCTGCGACTGGATCGCGTCCAGGATGTCCTTCACGGTGTTGCCTCCGGCGAAGCGCTGATGAGGGTGCGCTGAGGGATACGCAGGTGCGTGTACGGATGTGGTGTGGTGCTGCGAGATGCCGTCGGTCCGGTGGGGTCCCCCCCGGCCTGAGGCTGGGGGAGGGCTGTGGTGCGGGCGACGCCCGTGGTGGGGCGTGCGGTGCCTGGTGACGCAGGCATCCGGGGCGCGGTTCGTGCCGAGTGGGCGTGGACCGCGGGGACATCCGGACGAGATTCAACGTATGGCACCCCGTGTCACTCAGCAAGGCACCGCGTGCCAAATCTTTCTCTCATTTGCCTATTGACCTGCGCAGATGAGCGATGATCGATCAAAGTTACCGATGAGTAGGGGCAAGTCGGACAAACAAAAGCGGCCGCCCCCGGAACGGGAGCGGCCACTGTGATGTGTGTGACTACTGCTTGTTTCTCAGTGCTTCCTCGATGGTCCGCATGACCTCGTCGAGCGGGGCGTCCGTACGGGCCACCGCCACCAGCACCTCGCCCTGCGTGCGGACCTCCGCCGGCGCGGCCGGGGCCGTGGCGGCGTTCCCGGTGTTCAGGGTCCGGCCCGCGCCGATCCCCGTGCCGAAGGTCTTCCGCACGATCGAGAAGGCGTGGTCCAGCTGCGCCTCCACGTCCCCCTGGCCGCCCGCCCGCAGCCAGCGCCGCAACACGTGGTTGTGCGCCGTCACGACCGCCGAGGCGGCCACCTCGGCCAGCAGCGGGTCGTCGTTGCCGTCATGGTGGTCGGTCTCGTCGAAGTGGGCCAGCAGATAGCGGGTGAACAGCCGCTCGTACCGGGCCACCGAGGCGATCTCCCGCTCCCGCAGCGCCGGCACCTCGCGCGTCAGCCGGTAGCGCTCCACCGACACCGCCGGCGAGGCGGCGTACATCTTCATGACTTCCTTGATCCCGCGGCACACCGTGTCGAGCGGGTGCTCGTGCGCCGGGGCCACCTCCAGCACCGCCTCGGCCCTGGTCAGGGTGTCGTCGTGGTCCGGGAAGATCGCCTCTTCCTTGGACCGGAAGTGCCGGAAGAAGGTCCGGCGGGCCACCCCCGCGGTCGCGGCGATCTCGTCGACCGTCGTCGCCTCGTACCCCTTGGTCGCGAACAGCTCCATCGCGGCGGCGGCGAGCTCGCGGCGCATCTTGAGCCGCTGCGCGGCCGCCTTGGTGCCGGCCGCGCTCTCCGGGCTGTCGGAGGCCGTGGTGGTGCGGGGCGAGGTCTTGGCGGGCTGGGACATAGAGCGAAAGTACTTCATTTGCGCGGGGGACCGCGCCTGAGGGGGGTGGGACAGGGGTGGATGCGGGGGAGAGCCCGCACTGGGCTCGGAGGGTATGGCCTGCCGTGAGGGTCCGGCAGACCCGAGCAGCCCTCCCCACGCATCCGGCTCTTGGGGCCCTTGGCCAGGGCGCTGCTTACCGGCGGGCGTACTCACGGAATCCGCGGCCGGTCTTCCGTCCCAGGCAGCCCGCCGCCACCAGGTGCTCCAGCAGCGGGGACGGGGCCAGGCCGGGGTCGCGGAACTCCTTGTGGAGGACCTTCTCGATCGCCAGCGAGACGTCCAGGCCGACGACGTCGAGGAGCTCGAAGGGCCCCATCGGGTAGCCGCCGCCCAGCTTCATGGCCGCGTCGATGTCGTCGAGGCTCGCGTAGTGCTGCTCGACCATCTTGATCGCGTTGTTCAGGTACGGGAACAGCAGCGCGTTCACGATGAACCCGGCCCGGTCCCCGCAGTCCACCGGGTGCTTGCGCACCTTCGTGCAGATCTCGCGGACGGTGGCGTGCACGTCGTCCGAGGTCAGGACGGTCCGGACCACCTCGACCAGCTTCATCGCCGGCGCCGGGTTGAAGAAGTGCATGCCGATCACGTCCTGCGGACGCGTGGTGGCGCGGGCGCAGGCGATCACCGGGAGCGAGGAGGTCGTGGTGGCCAGCACCGCGCCCGGCTTGCAGATCTTGTCGAAGGCCGCGAACAGCTCCTGCTTGACCGCCAGGTCCTCCGCGACGGCCTCCACGGCCAGGTCCACGTCGGCGAAGGCGTCCAGCGAGCCGGCCGGGGTGATCCGGTCCAGCGTCTGCGCGGCGCCCTCCTCGGTCAGCCGGCCCTTGGACACCGCACGGCCCAAGGACTTGCCGATCGCGGCCTTCGCGGCGTCCGCCTTCTCCTGGCTGCGGGCGGCGAGCACCACCGCGAAGCCGGCCTGCGCGAAGACCTGCGCGATACCGCTCGCCATGGTCCCGGAGCCGGCCACGCCGACCGAGCTGACCGGGCGGCCCTCGCCGAGCCGGGCCCCGTCCAGCGGGGTCTGCGCGTCGCGGACGATCGTGGAGCTGCCCGGCTCCTCGTACGTGTAGAAGCCGCGCCCGGACTTCTGCCCGGTCAGGCCTGCCTCGGCGAGGTGGCCGAGGATCGGCGCCGGGGCGTGCAGCCGGTCGCCGGAGGAGGCGTACATGGCCTCCAGGACGGTCCGGGCGGTGTCCACGCCGATCAGGTCGAGCAGGGCGAGCGGGCCCATGGGCAGGCCGCAGCCGAGCCGCATGGCCGCGTCGATGTCCTCGCGGGAGGCGTACTTCGACTCGTACATCGCGGCGGCCTGGTTGAGGTAGCCGAAGAGCAGGCCGTCCGCGACGAAGCCGGGGCGGTCGCCGACGGAGACGGGCTCCTTGCCGAGCTCGCGGGCCAGCGCGGTGACCGCCTCGACGGCCGGCGGGGCGGTGAGGACGCTGGAGGCGACCTCGACCAGCTTCATCGCCGGGGCCGGGTTGAAGAAGTGCAGGCCGAGGACGCGCTCGGGACGCTGCGACTCGGCGGCGAGCCGGGTCACCGACAGGGCGTTGGTGCCGGTGGCCAGGATCGTGTCGGGCCGGACGATCGCGTCGAGCTCGCGGAGGAGGCGCTGCTTGAGCTCGTGGTTCTCCGGGACGACCTCGATGACGAGATCGGCGTCGGCCGCGGCGGTCAGCTCGGTGAAGGTGCGGAAGCGGGCGAGCACGCCCTCCCGCTCCTGCTCGGTGAGGCGCTCGCGGGTCACCGAACGGGCCGTGGCGGCGGCGAGGGAGGCGGTGGCCCGGCGGGTGGCGGTGTCGCTGATGTCGATGCCGATGACCTCGCGGCCGGCCCGGGCGAGGACCTCGGCGATGCCGGTGCCCATCGTGCCGAGGCCGACGACGGCGATGGTCTGGAGGGTGGACTGACTGGACGTGGACGGAAGGTCCATCGCGGGACTCCAGTGGAAGAGGGTGACGACTGAGGGACGGCGCGCGGCGCACGACGCGCGGCCGGAAGACCCAAGATCCGAAAGCCCGGAGATCCGAAACCCGAAGACCGGGAAGCGAAGACGGGGAAGGCGGAGACCGGGAAAGCAGAGATCGGGAATTCGGGAAATACCGCACGAGCAGCCCGGAAAGCGGGGGCGTGGCGGAGAGCGGCGGACCCTGTCCCGGGGCCACGCCGTACACGAGAAGTACCTGAGGTACCGAACCGACTGGTACGGGGCGGCTGCGTCACCAGGCCGGCCTCGTACGTTGAAAGGAGCGTAACCCGCCGGTAACTGGCGCGCCAGAGCGCGGAGATGTGACCTGTACCGCCCAAATGTACCGATCATCGATCATCGATCACCCATCTGCGGAAACCCGCCGCGGCGGCGGCCGCGCCGCCCTAGGGTGGCCGGGTGAACGACGTGCTGGAGCGCCTGCGGGCGGAAGCCACCGGTTCGCCGGAGTACCCGGAGTACGACGCGCTGCTCGCGGCCGACCCGGACGCCCTGGCCGCCTCCCTCACCTCGGCCGGGCTGCCCCTGTGGGCGCGCGAGCTGGCCGCGTACCGCCTCGGCCTGGCCGGGGACCGGCGGGCCTTCGAGCCGCTGGTGCTGCTCCTCAACCACCGGGACCCGCCGCGCTGCGCGGCCGCCGCCGAGGCGCTCGCCGCACTGGGCGACCCGCGCACCGCCCGCGCGGCGGCGGCCCTCGCCACCAACACCCTGCGCACGGCCTACGCCCTCCAGCCCGTACGGCTGCTCACGGCCCTGCGCGCCCCCGAGTCGGCGCCGGTCCTCATGGCCACCCTGTCCCGCCTGCTGTCCCCGCACGACCCCTACTGGCGGGTGGCCCTGGCCTGTGTCGAGGGGCTCGGCAACCTCGCCGACCCCCGTTCCCGCGCGGTCCTCGTCCGCGCCCAGTCCCACCCCCGCCTCGCGGTGGCGGCAACGGCGGCGCTGCGCAAGCTGCGGTGAACCCGCCCGCACCCCGCCGTCCCCGAGGGGGCATGCGGCAGTGCGCTCAGCCGGCCGCCGGGACGATCGCGAAGGCCTCCACCTCCAGCAGGAGTTCGGGGCGGACGAGGGCGGCGACCTGGACCGCCGAGGAGGCCGGGAGGCGGTCGGAGGGGATGACGGCCGCGCGGGCCGCGCGGACCGCCGGGAGGTGGGCCACGTCCGTGACGTAGTAGGTCAGCTTCACCACGTCCTCGAAGGCGGCCCCGGCCGCCGCCAGGCACCGGCCCAGGTTGTCGAACACCTGCCGGGCCTGGGCGGCGGCGTCACCCGCGCCGACCACCTCTCCCCGCTCGTCGAAGGCGCACTGCCCGGAGACGGCGACGAACCGCCCGGTGCCCCAGACGACGTGGCTGTACTGGGGACTGGGGGCGACGCCGTCCGGGGCGGCGATACGGGTGAGGTGGCCGGGCGTGCGCGAGGTGGTCATGGGCATGATCTTGCCCGGCGGAGGTCAGCCGCGGAAGCCCAGCAGGCCGTGCAGCGCCGTGCCGCCCGCCGACGGGGGCACCGCGCGGGTGGACGCGGCGGGCTTCGGGGCCGGCTGGGCGGGGCAGGTCGCGTCCGAGGCCTGGCCCGTCCGCAGGTACGCCGCCACCTTCTCGTCCAGGCACTTGTTGCCGCTGAGCGCGACCCCGTGGTTGCCGCCGCCCTCCTCGACCACCAGGGCCGAGCCCTTCAGCTTCCCCTTCATGCTCAGCGCCCCCTCGAACGGGGTCGCCGCGTCGTCCGTCGCCTGGAGCAGCAGGGCGGGCGGGAGGTCGGCGTTGGTCACGTCCGGCGCCGCCAGCGGCTCCGTCTCCCAGAACGCACAGGGGGCGTTGTACCAGGCGTTGTTCCAGGTCATGAAGGGTGCCTTCGCATGGGTGCGCCACATGTCCGCGCGCCACTGGTTCCAGTCCTTCGGCCAGGCCGAGTCGCGGCACTGCACCGCCGTGTACACGCTGTAGCTGTTGCCCGCGGACGGCTCCACCGCCCCGAACCGCTCGTACGCCGCCACCAGCGGCTTCGGGTCCCCGGCCACCTCGTACGCCGAGAACGCCTCGGCGAGGATCGGCCAGTAGCCGTTGTAGTAGCCGCCCGGCATGTAGGTGTCCTCCAGCTCCGCCGGGCCCACCTTGCCGCCCGCCGGTGTCGCACGCAGGGCGCTCCGCATCGCGTACCAGCGCTCCTCGACCCGCGCCGGGTCGGTGCCGAGCTTGTACTTCTCGTCGTACTGGGCCACCCAGGCCAGGAAGGCCTTGTGGCGGGCGTCGAAGGCCTGGTCCTGCGCGAGGTTGTCCTCGTACCAGACCCCGCCCGGGTCGACCACGGAGTCCAGGACGAGGCGGTGCACCCGGTCCGGGTGGAGTTTGGCGTACACCGCGCCCAGGTAGGTCCCGTACGAGTAGCCGAAGTAGCTGACCTTCGCCGCACCGAGGGCGACGCGCAGCACCTCGAGGTCGCGGGCGGCCGAGACGGTGCCGATGTACGGGAGCACGTCCGCGTGCTTGGCCTGGCAGGACTCGGCGAAGGACTTCACCCGCTCCAGGTTGGCCTGCTCGGTCTGCGCGTCGAGCGGTACGGAGTCCGGGCGCACGGGGGTGAAGTGGCCGGGTCCGCAGTCGAGGGCGGGCTCGCTCTTGCCGACGCCCCGCGGGTCGAAGCCGATCACGTCGTACTGGGCGGCCACGTCGTCGGGGAGCGCGGAGGCGATGAACCCGGCCAGGGCCCGGCCGCTGCCGCCGGGGCCGCCGGGGTTCACCAGCAGCGGGCCCTGGGAGGTGGCGGCGGTGTGCGGGACCCGGGTCAGGGCCAGGGAGATCTGGCGGCCCGCGGGTCGGTCGTGGTCGAGCGGGACCTTGAGGGAGGCGCACTGCAGCGTCGGGTAGCGCGTCGTCGCACAGCCGGTCCAGCGCAGCGCGGCGGCCGCAGGGGCCGCGGCGGCAGCGCGGGCCGAGGCCGCGGGCGCGGCCGTCGGCGTGGCGCCGGCCGGGCTCGTGACGGCGGCGGCCACGGTCGCGGTGGCGATCGACAGCAGGACGGCGGCGCGCTTCTTCAAGGCGACGCGCTTCTTCGCGGGGTGCAGCATGGGGCCTCCCAGCCGAGGGTTCTGGGCGGAATCGTCCCGGAAGTCGTGCCCGGAAGACGGGATTGGGCTGCTGATTGGCCCGATGTGATGAGCGTTCAGGGGCCGTACGAGGTCACAGGAGGCTGAGCTGCGTGGGGCCGGCGGGCGCGGGCTCGGCCGGGCGTTCGGGGGCGGGGACCCTGCGGGCCGCGGCCTGCCGGGAGGGGGCGATGCCGAATTCCGCCGCGGGCTCGTGGACTTGCCGGGTGATCTGCCGCTGGTACCACGTGGGCGCGTACGAGCCGCCCCCGCACATCCGCTCGTACCGCTCGACCAGGTGGGGGTGGCGGGTCCCCGGCCACGCCGTGAACCATTCGCGGGCACCCGGCCGCAGATGGAGTACCAGGGGTGTCACGGAGGTCGCCCCGGACTCGGCGACGGCCCGGACGGTGGCCCGCAGCTGCTCGGGGGAGCCGCCGAGAAAGGGGATGACGGGGCCATCAGCACCCCGCACAAGCCCGTCCGCGGGGCCTGCGACAGCCGCGCCGTCCGCCCGCACACCCGTCCGCTCACGGAGCTCGGCTGGAACGCCGCGCACCGGTACCTGGAGCCCCTCCCCGGGGGCACGCCCCTCGTCTGCGTCCGCTGTCACGTCCGACCCGGATTTGGGCGCCTGCCCCGGAGGTGGTTGGCTTGCGGCGACGAGCGAAGACAACTGCTGGAGGAACAGCTATGGCGCAGGTCGAGGCCACCACGGAGCGGATCATCGCGGCCGACGCGGAGACCGTGTTCGACGCGCTGGCGGACTACACCGGGACCCGGGGGAAGCTGCTGCCCGAGCACTTCAGCGAGTACGAGGTGCGCGAGGGCGGCGACGGCGAGGGCACCCTCGTCCACTGGAAGCTCCAGGCCACCAGCAAGCGCGTACGCGACTGCCTGCTCGAGGTCACCGAGCCCACCGACGGCCAGCTCGTGGAGAAGGACCGCAACTCCACCATGGTCACCACCTGGGTCGTCACGCCGGCCGGCGAGGGCAAGTCCAAGGCCGTGGTCACCACCGTCTGGAACGGCGCCGGCGGCATCGGCGGCTTCTTCGAGCGCACCTTCGCCCCCAAGGGCCTGGGCCGGATCTACGACACCCTGCTGGCCAACCTGGCCGCCGAAGTCGAGGGCTGAGCAAGGCCGTTGCCCCGGCAGCGGCGCCGGGCGGCTCACCGGATCGGGTGGATTTCCCGGCCGAGGTGAGCCCCCGGCCCGGACGTCACCTCTGGACGTCGCCTCTGGACGTCGCCTCTGGACGTCGCCTCTGGACGTCGCCTCTGGACGTCGCCTCCGGGCGTCACCTCTGGACGTCGCCTCCGGAGGCTGCTTCCGCAGCATCACCCCCCGGTGCCCCCCCGATGCCCCCCGGTGTCACGCCCCGGCGCGCGCCCGGGCGTGGCCCCCGGCCGGAACAGGCCCGGGCGGCTAGGGTGGGAGCCTGCGTGGACGGCTCCGTCCGTGTCGGCCGCGCCGTGGCAGCCGACCGCCCGGGGGGCCCGATGAAGATCCTCGTCTCCGCCGACATGGAAGGCGCCACGGGCGTCACCTGGCCGGCCGACGTACTGCCCGGCACGCCCGAGTGGGAGCGTTGCCGCCCGATGTTCACCTCCGACGTGAACGCGGCCGTACTCGGCTTCCTCGACGGCGGCGCCGACCAAGTCCTCGTCAACGAGGCCCACGCGACCATGCGGAACCTGCTCCTCGAACAGCTCGACGAGCGGGCCGAGATGCTCACCGGCCGCCACAAGTCCCTCACCATGGTCGAGGGGGTCCAGCACGGTGACGTCGACGGCATCGCGTTCGTCGGCTACCACACCGGCGCCGGCGCGCAGGGCGTCCTCGCCCACACCTACCTCGCCAACTCCATCACCGGGGTCTGGCTGAACGGGATCCGCGCGAGCGAGGGGCTGCTCAACGCGCACGTCGTCGCCGAGTACGGAGTGCCGGTCGTCCTCGTCACCGGCGACGACCTGACCTGCGCCGACGCCGACGGCTACGCGCCGGACGCGGTGAAGGTCGCCGTCAAGGACCACGTCTCCCGCTACGCCGCCGTCTGCCGCACCCCGGCCCGTACCGCCGCCGACATCCGGGCCGCCGCCAAGGAGGCCGCGGCCCTCGCCGTACGCCGGGAACCCGTGCGCGGCGGGCCGTACACCGTGGAGCTGGAGTTCGACGCCGAGCACCTGGCGATGGCCGCCACCGTCATCCCGGGCGCCGAACGGTCCGGGGAACGCAGGGTCGCGTACACCAGCGAGACGATGTACGAGGGGATCCGGACCTTCAAGGCGGTCACGACGGTCGTCTCGGCAGCCGTGGAGGAGCAGTATGGCTGACATGCCCGCAGTCACCCCCCAGCGCCCGGCCGAGGAGACCCCCGCCCGGGAGTCCTCCGCCGAGGAGTCCCCGGTCGACCGGGTGGCGCTCGACGAAGCCGTCGAGTTCACCTCCGGCCTGATCCGCATCGACACCACGAACCGCGGCGGCGGCGACTGCCGCGAGCGCCCCGCCGCCGAATACGTCGCCGAGCGGCTCGCCGCAGCCGGCCTGGAGCCGGTCCTGCTCGAACGCACACCCGGCCGCACCAACGTGGTGGCCCGGATCGAGGGCGCCGACCCCGGCGCCGAGGCCCTCCTCGTCCACGGCCACCTCGACGTGGTCCCCGCCGAGGCCGCCGACTGGAGCACGGACCCCTTCTCCGGAGAGATTCGCGACGGGGTGGTCTGGGGCCGCGGTGCCGTCGACATGAAGAACATGGACGCGATGGTGCTGGCCGTCGTACGGGCCTGGGCGCGCGCGGGCGTGAAGCCGCGCCGCGACATCGTGATCGCCTACACCGCGGACGAGGAGGACAGCGCGGCCGACGGCTCGGGATTCCTCGCCGACCAGCACCCGCACCTCTTCGAGGGCTGCACCGAGGGCCTGAGCGAATCCGGCGCCTTCACCGTGCACAACGGCCCCGGCCAGGCCCTCTACCCGATCGCGGCCGGTGAACGCGGCACCGCCTGGCTGAAGCTGACCGCCCACGGCACGACCGGCCACGGCTCCAAGCCGAACCGGGCCAATGCCGTCAGCCGGCTCGCCGCGGCCGTGGCCCGGATCGGCGAGTACCGGTGGCCCGCCCGGCTCACCGGCACGGTCGCCGCCTGCATCACCGAACTCGCCGCCCTCCAGGGCCTGTCGGTCGACCCCCGCGCCCGCGGCTTCGACCTCGACGCCGTCCTCGGCAAGCTCGGCCCGGCCGGCCTCCTCGTCGAGGCGACCGTACGCAACAGCGCCAACCCGACCATGTTCAGCGCCGGTTACAAACTCAATGTCGTTCCGGGGACGGCCACCGCGTACGTGGACGGCCGGATGCTGCCCGGCAGCGAGGCCGAGTTCATCGCCACCCTCGACGAACTCACCGGCCCCGACGTCACCTGGGAGTTCCACCATCGCGAGGTGGCGCTCGAAGCCCCCGTGGACGGACGGACCTTCGGGATCCTGCGCGAGTCCGTGGAGCGCTTCGACCCGGACGGCCACGTGGTGCCCTTCTGCATGGCGGGCGGCACCGACGCCAAGCAGTTCTCCCGGCTCGGCATCACCGGGTACGGCTTCTCCCCGCTGAAGCTGCCGCCCGGCTTCGACTACTGGTCCCTCTTCCACGGCGTGGACGAGCGGGTCCCCGTCGGCGCCCTGCACTTCGGCGTGCGCGTCCTCGACCACGCCCTGCGGGCCTTGTGATGGGGGGCCGGTGATGGCGGCGGCGACCGGGCCCTACGGCAGCTGGCCCTCGCCCATCGACGCGGCGGTCGCCGCCTCGCTCGACGGACGGCCCGAGTACGTCGGCACCATCGGCCCCGAGGTGTGGTGGACCGAGCCCCGGCCGGCCGAGGGCGGCCGCCGCACCCTGGTGCGCCGGCCCGCCGACGGCGGCCCCGAGGCCTCGGTACTGCCCGCCCCGTGGAACGTCCGCAGCCGCGTCACCGAGTACGGCGGCCGGCCCTGGGCGGGTACCGAACGGCCCGCGGGCGGACCCCTGGTGGTGTTCGTCCACTTCGCCGACCAGCGGATGTACGCGTACGAGCCCGACGCGCCCGGCGGCCCCGCCCCGCGGCCCCTCACCCCCGTCTCCGCGGTCGGCGGCGGACTGCGCTGGGCCGACCCCGTGCTGCGGGGCGGTGAAGTCTGGTGCGTGCTCGAGGAGTTCACCGGGCCGGCCCCGACCGACGTACGGCGGGTGCTGGCCGCCGTGCCGCTGGACGGCTCGGCCGGCGAGGACCGCTCCCTCGTCCGCGAACTGACCGACGACCGGCACCGGTTCACCACCGGACCCCGGCTGTCCCCCGACGGGCGCCGCGCGGCCTGGCTGGTGTGGGACCACCCCCGGATGCCGTGGGACGGCACCGAGGTGCGGCTCGCCGAGGTCGCGGCCGACGGGACGCTGACCGGGGCCCGTACCGTCCTCGGCGGTCCCGAGGAGTCCGTGGCCCAGGTGGAGTGGACCCCCGGCGGGACGCTCCTCGCCGTGAGCGACCGCAGCGGCTGGTGGAACCCGTACCGGGTGGACCCGGCGACCGGCGACGCCGTGAACCTGTGCCCGCGCGAGGAGGAGTTCGGCGGCCCCCTGTGGAAACCCGGGCTGAGCTGGCTGGTCCCGCTCCCCGGAGGGCTCCTCGCCGTCCTGCACGGCCAGGGCTCCTCGGTGCTCGCCGTCCTCGACCCGGAGAGCGGCGACCTGGTGGACGCCGCCGGGCCGTGGACGGCCTGGCAGCCCACACTTGCCGCGCACGGCACCCGCGTCTACGGGGTCGCGGCCAGCCCGCGCAGCGCCTACGAGGTGGTGGAGCTCGACACCGGGGACGGGCATGCCCGGGTGGTCGGCGCGGCGGGCGTGGACCCGGTGGACCCCTCGTACTACCCGGAACCGCAGAGCCGGACCTTCCTCGGCCAGGACGGCCGGGAGATCCACGCCCACGTCTACCCGCCGCACCACCCCGCGATGCGGGCCCCCGCCGACGAACTGCCCCCGTACGTGGTGTGGGCACACGGCGGCCCCACCGACCACGTGCCGCCCGTACTCGACCTGCACATCGCCTACTTCACCTCGCGCGGCATCGGCGTGGCCGAGGTGAACTACGGCGGCTCCACCGGCTACGGACGCGCCTACCGGGAGCGGCTGCGCGAGCAGTGGGGCGTCGTCGACGTGGAGGACTGCGCGGCGGTGGCCCGGTCGCTGGCCGCCGAGGGCACCGCGGACCCGGACCGGCTCGCCATCCGGGGCGGCAGCGCGGGCGGCTGGACGGCGGCTGCCTCGCTGGCCGCCACGGACCTGTACGCCTGCGGGACGATCATCTACCCCGTGCTGGACCTGCTGGGCTTCGCCGAGGAGACCCACGACCTGGAGTCCCGCTACGTCGTCGGCCTGGCCGGACCCCCGCAGACGCTGGCCGTCCGCTGCCGCGAGCGCTCACCGGTGGCCCGCGCCGGCCGGATCACCGCGCCGTTCGTACTGCTCCAGGGACTGGACGACCCGGTGTGCCCGCCGGCCCAGGCGGAGCGCTTCCTGGCCGCCCTCCGGGGCCGCCCGGTCCCGCACGCGTACGTCGCCTTCGAGGGCGAGGGCCACGGCTTCCGGCGGGCGGACACCATGATCCGCGCGCTGGAGGCGGAACTCTCCCTGTACGCACAGGTGTTCGGTATTGACCGGACGGACGTCCCGAAGCTGGTGCTGGCGCCGCGGCCCGTCTGAGGGCTGTCCCGCAATCCCCGGTCGGGCGCACGACGCCGGCGACGGCACGTCGCCCCCCGGGCTACCGCTGGGAGGTGCCCCCAGCGTTGTCGGGGCGCCCGAATGCGCCCCGTCGCGCGGCGTCGGACGCGGTGCATCCGCCGGGGGAGCCGGAGCGGGCGGTGCGGCCGTCGCGGGCACCGTCCTCGGCGCTCCCGTTGCCACGGCCGCCTCCCGGTCCGGACCGGCTAGGCGGTGTGCAGCCAGACGCGGAGCGGGCCGAGCGGGGTGAAACCGTGGCGGACGGCGGTGTCGAGGTCGTCCCCGGCCTCGTAGCCGACGACCGGGAGGCCGGGCCAGAGGTCCGCGACCGCGCCCAGGGCGCCGGCCCAGGCCTCGCCGTCCGGGGTGCCGTCCGCGGTGAACACGTTCGAGAGGCCGACGACCCCGTCCGTCCCGTTGGCGGCGGCCCCGGCGGCGATGCGCCCGTCGGCGGACCGGCCGGCGAAGAAGGCGATCTCCTCGGTGAGCAGGCCCGGGCGGAACAGGCCGCTGCTCTCCCCGCCGCCCCAGGCCGCCTCCCAGGCCGCCAGCTCCCCGGCGTCGGCGGCGCGGGTCCAGGTCAGGGCGGACGGTCCCGGAGCCGGGGCGCCCGCCGGGCGGTGGATCCACTCGGCTCCGAACAGGACCTCGAAGCCGGCCGGGGCCAGGTCGAGCGCGGCGAAGCTGTCCTTGACCGAGCAGCCGGGGGAGTCGGTGTCCATCCCGGCCAGCAGCGCGTCCGCCGACGCTTCCCGGGTGAGGGTCACGCCGTCGGGGTAGTACGGCGGGGTGCGGCGCGCGCTGGTCCACGCGTCGGCCGCGAACGAGCCGCCGCCGCTGACCGCCGCGCACCACGCGGCGTTGTTGCGTACCGCCGCGCGCAGCAGTTCTTCGGTGTCAGGGTCGATGATCACGCTGCGGATCCTGCCACACCTCATAACCTGGGCGGATGTCATATTCCATGTACCTCAGGGAGGGGGAGCACGTCGGGCTGCGGCCCTTCCGGCTCGCCGACGGCCCCGAGTTCACCGCACGCGTGCACGAGAGCCGGGACCTCCACCGCCCGTGGCTGTCCCCGCCGGCGACGATCGAGGAGTACGAGCCGTACGCGACACGCCTGATCGAGGGCGGGAGCCGGGCGGGGTTCCTGGTCTGCGAGCGCGAGACCGGGGCCATCGCCGGCTTCGTCAACATCAACAACATCGTCCACGGCTCCTTCGAATGCGGGGCGCTCGGCTACGGCGCCTTCGCGCACGCCGCCGGGCGGGGACTGCTCCGGGAGGCGCTGGGACTGGTCCTGGGGTACGCCTTCACCCCCGCGGACGAGGGCGGCCTGGGGCTGCACCGGCTGGAGGCCAACATCCAGCCGGGCAATGCGGCCTCCCTCGCGCTGGTCCGCGGGGCCGGGTTCCGGCTGGAGGGGTTCTCGCCGGACTTCCTCTTCATCGACGGGGCCTGGCGCGACCACGAACGCTGGGCGATCACCGCCGGAATGCCTGGCCCCACGACCGCCGATCGCGCAGGATGAAGGAATGCGAAGCCTGGTGCTCCTCGACGCCCCGTCCAACCTGGGCCTGCGCCCGCCCGTGCCCGGCGCGGTCCCCGGCGTCTGCAAACTGGCGGGCGCCCTGCGCGACCAGGGCCTGCTGAGCCGCCTCGGCGCCCGCGAGGGCGGGGTCGTGGTCCCGCCGCGCTACGACCGCGGCAGCTGGAAGGAGGGCGACGGGGTCTTCCACGCCCGCCCCCTCGCCGCGTACACCGTCGCCCTCGCCGACCGGATCGAGACGCACCTGCGGGCCGGGGAGTTCCCCGTCGTCCTGGGCGGGGACTGCTCGATCCAGCTCGGCGCCTCCCTCGCCATGCGCCGCCTCGGACGGTACGGGCTGGCCGCGATCGACGGCTCCGCCGACTTCCGCCACCCGGGCAACGCGGCCGTCAACGGGCCCGTCGGAGCCGCCGCCGGGGAGGAGCTCGCGCTCGCCACCGGCCGCGGCCAGGCCGACCTCGCCGACCTCGAGGGGCTCGGGCCCTACCTGCGGGACGAGGACCTACGGCTCTTCGGGCTGCGCGACGGCGACGGGGACCTGCCGGAGCTGCGCGCGGCGGGGATCTCCGCGGCCACCGTCGGGGACATCCGCGCACGCGGCGCAGCCCCGGTGGCGCGCGCCGCGCTGGACGGGCTGCACCCGC
Organism: Streptomyces sp. NPDC050448; assembly: GCF_040655295.1. Lineage (NCBI taxonomy): Bacteria > Bacillati > Actinomycetota > Actinomycetes > Kitasatosporales > Streptomycetaceae > Streptomyces > Streptomyces sp. NPDC050448. Next base: position 84,799 of record NZ_JBFAJR010000021.1, read on the forward strand.
CGGACACCGACGGGTTCTGGGTCCACCTGGACGCCGACGTACTGGACCCGGGCGTGATGCCCGCCGTGGACAGCCCCGACCCCGGCGGACTGCTCCCCGCCGAACTGGCCGAGCTGCTCGCCGTACTGGTGGGCTCCCCGCGGTGCGTCGGCCTCAACGTCACGATCTACGACCCCGACCTGGACCCGGACCTGCGGGCCGGCGCGCTGCTCGCCGACCTGGTCGCGGGGGCGTTCGCGTAGTTCGCGTAGGGCTCCGGCCAGGGCTTTGCGTAATCCTGACCGGTGGTGATCCGCGGAACCCCTGTGCACCGGACACCGTGGCGTGTTCCATTTCCTGCATGGCCACCACCGTCCGCCGTGCCGTACTGACCCTGCCCGCAGCCCCCTTGGGGCCCGAGAACCCGTTGCCCGTCCTGCGTGCGCCCGCCGACGCGCACGCGCTGGACGACCGCTCGCGCGACGGCCTGCCGCGCGACATGGCCCGGCAGATCGGGTACGGGCCGCTGCGTTCGCTGCTGCCCGTGCGACTGCTGGACGGGTACCAACGGCGCAGGCAGGAGCGCGAGTTCGAGGCAGTCGTCATCGAGAACGCGCACCTGCGGGTCACCGTGCTGCCCGGACTCGGCGGCCGGGTCCACTCGCTCGTGCACGTGCCCACCGGCCGTGAACTGCTGTACCGCAACCCGGTGTTCCAGCCCGCCAACTTCGCCCTCAACGGCGCCTGGTTCTCGGGCGGCATCGAGTGGAACATCGGCGCCACCGGCCACACCACCCTCTCCTGCGCCCCGCTGCACGCCGCGCTCGTGCCGGCGCCCGACGGGGGCGTGATGGTGCGGCTGTGGGAGTGGGAGCGGCTGCGCGACGTTCCGTTCCAGGTGGACCTGTGGCTGCCCGGCGACTCGGAGTTCCTGTACGTCGGCGTCCGGGTCCGCAACCCGCACGAGCGGCCCGTCCCCGTGTACTGGTGGTCCAACATCGCCGTCCCGGAGGACTCCGGCACGCGGGTCCTCGCCCCAGCCGACGAAGCCTGGCACTTCGGGTACGAGCGCGCCCTGCGGCGGATCCCCGTACCGCAGTGGGAGGGCGAGGACCGCACGTACCCGCTGCGCAGCACGTATCCGGCCGACTTCTTCTACGAGGTCCCGGACGGGGCCCGGCCCTGGATCGCCTCGCTGGACGCCGGGGGGCGGGGGCTCGTCCAGACGTCCACGGCCCGGCTGCGCGGACGCAAGCTGTTCGTGTGGGGCGCCGGGGAGGGCGGCCGGCGCTGGCAGGAGTGGCTGACCGAGCCCGGGACCGGCGGTTACGCCGAGATCCAGGCCGGCCTCGCCCGGACCCAGCTGGAGCACGTACGGCTCGAGGCCGGGTCGGAGGTCAGCTGGCTCGAGGCGTACGGGCCCCTGGCCGCGGACCCGGCGCCGGTGCACGGCCCCGACTGGGCGGCGGCCCGGTCCTCCGCGGAGGCGGCCCTGGCGGCCGCGCTCCCCCGGGAGCAGGTCGAGGAGGCGTACGAGGCATGGCGCGGCGCCGCCGACACCGAACCGGGGGAGCGGCTGGCCGCGGGCTCGGGGTGGGGCGCTCTGGAGGTGCTGTGCGGCGGGCACAAACTGCCCGGCACCCCGTTCGGGGAAGCGGGGCTCGGCGAAGCGCAGGCGCCCTGGCTGGAGCTGTGGCGCACCGGGGTCTTCCCCACCCCGCGGCGGGTGGCGCCGCCGGGGCCCAGCCTGGTCGCCCCGCACTGGCGGGACATGCTGGAGACGGCGCCGGCGGAACCGCTGACCGAGTACCACCTGGGCGTGGCCCAGTGGCATGCGGGCGATGTGGCCCAGGCGGTGCGCAGCTGGGAGCGCGGCCTGGCGCTGGCACCCTCGCGGTGGCCGCTGCTGCGCTGCCTCGCGGTGGCGGACGCGCTGGCGGGCGACCCGGCGCGGGCGGCGCAGCGGTTCGCCGAGGCCTTCGAGGACCTGGTCGAGGAGAGCCGGGGCAGCGAGCCGTGGACGGCCGCGGAGTCGGCGCTGGGGCGGGAGGCGATGACGGCGCTGCTGGCGGCCGGTCGTCTGTCGGCGGCGCGGGCGGTGTGGGACCGGCTGCGGCCGGCGCTCCGCGAGGAGGGCCGGTTCCGCCTGCTGGCCGCCCGGCTGCTGGCGGCGGAGGGCCATGTGGGCGCGGCCCGCCGGGTGTTCGAGGAGGGCTTCGAACTCCCCGACCTCCGCGAGGGCGACGAGATCCTTTCGGAGCTCTGGGCCCGCGTGACGGACCGTCCGCTGCCCCCCTCGTACAACTTCCGCATGCGCCCGCCGACGTAGACCGCTCCCCCCAACCGGCCCGGCCCGGCCCCGGCCCATCCCTGGCCCGGCCCGGCCCCGGCCAGGTCTGGTCAGGCCCGGCCCCGGCCCGGCCCTGGCCAGGCCCGGCCCCAGCCCAGCCCGGCCCAGCCCGGCCCCGGCCCCGGCCCAACCCCGGCCTCGGGCCGGACGCGGCTCCGGTCAGGCCCGGGCCAGGATTTCGCCGTTCAGGACCGAGAACCAGGCGTCCGGGGCCGCGCCCCAGCGGTGCCAGGACGCGGCGACGGCGGCCAGCTCGGCCGCGGTCGCGTGGCCGCCGCCCGTCGCGGCGGACGCGTACGCCGAGGCCGTGGTGCGGTCCGCCCACAGTGCGGACCACCACGCGATCTCCTCGGGAGTGGCGTAGCACCAGGCCGTCGCCGACGATGCCACCTCCGTGAAGCCCGCCGCCTTCGCCCAGGACAGCAGGCGGCGCCCGGCGTCCGGTTCGCCGCCGTTCGCGCGGGCCACCCGGCGGTACAGGCTCTGCCACTCGTCCAGGCCCGGCTCCGCCGGGTACCAGGTCATCGCCGCGTAGTCGGCGTCCCGGGCGGCCACGATCCCGCCCGGCCGGCACACCCGCCGCATCTCGCGCAGCGCCTGCACCGGGTCGCCGACGTGCTGCAGCACCTGGTGGGCGTGGACCACGTCGAAGGAGTCGTCCGGGAAGTCCAGCGCGTGGACGTCCGCCGCGGCGAAGGTGACCGCCCCGTCCAGGCCGCGCTCCTTCACGTACTCCGCGGCCTGCTCCAGGACGTCCTGTGCCGCGTCCACCGCCGTCACCCGGCCGCCCGGCGCGACCAGTTCCGCCAGGTCCGCCGTGATCGTGCCCGGGCCGCAGCCCACGTCCAGCACCGACATCCCCGGCCGCAGCCCGCCGATCAGGTACGCCGCCGAGTTCGCGGCGGTGCGCCAGCGGTGCGAGCGCAGAACGGATTCGTGGTGCCCGTGCGTGTAGACAGCCGTTTCCTTGGCGCTCATGACCCGACTCCTCCTGGTGGTTGAAGCGTTGTGATCACCGTAGGGGATCCGTTCGGGATATGAGATATACGTTTCGACATATGGACGCCAGCCTTGCGCTGCAAGGGGATCGCTCAGGTCGGTGGCAGGGCAAAGCCGGTGCGAGGACAGTGGGCCCCAGAGAGGGGACCCCTGGCAGAGGACGGTGGGAGCCATGCCGGACACGCTGCTCGAACAGCACGCCGCGGCCCTGCGGCTCTTCGGCGAGCGGGTGCGCGCCGTCGCCGACGACCAATGGGGCGCCCCCACCCCGTGCACGGAATGGACCGTGCGCGACCTGGTCAACCACGTCACCGGCGAGCAGCTCTGGATCCCGCCGATGGTCACCGACGGGCGCACCGTCGAGGAGGTCGGCGACGCGTTCTCCGGCGACGTGCTCGGCGAGGACCCCGCCGGTTCCTGGGAGCGGGCGGCGGCCGCCGCGCTCGCCGCGTTCGCCGAGCCCGGCGCGCTGGACCGCACGGTCAGGCTCTCGTACGGGCCCGCGCTCGGCAGGGCGTACTGCGCCGAGCTGACCGCCGACTGCGTCGTGCACACCTGGGACCTCTCGCGCGGCATCGGAGCCGACGACCGGCTCCCGGTCGGCCTGGTCGAGTTCGCCCTCAAGGAGGTCATGCCGTACGCGGACGGGCTCGCGGCCGGCGGGATGTTCGCCGCGCCGCTGGACGTGCCGGCGGGTGCGGACGCCCAGACCCGGCTGCTGGCCCTGGTGGGCAGGCAGGGCTGAGCCCCCGAGCCCCACCGCCGGAAGGCGACAACAGGCGTACCCCTGTAAATAACCGTATAAAGGGCATGGTCGGTCGGGGTGCGTATGGAACGGGGAAGGCAGGGCGAGGTGTCGGGGATGCAGCGCACGGCGGAGGGCCGAGGTCCGGTCCGGTACGGGCCGCTCGCGCCGCAGCCCGGCCTGCCCGTGCTGCCCGAGCTCACCGCCGTGATCGCCGCGGCCGCCGAACGGTCCGCCCCCGAACCCCCGGGCGGTGGCGAGCCCGTACGCGAGGCCGCCTGCCGGCACTGGGGGCGGCGCGGGCTCCCCACCCGGCCGGAGAACGTGGCCGCCGGGCCCGGTGCGCCCACCCTGCTGCTGGCGCTGCTCGGCGCGTACGGCGGCGACGTGATGCTGCCCCGGCCCTGTCCCGCCTGGTGGACGCCGCAGGTCCGGCTGTTGGGACGGCGGGCCTACCACGTGCCGACCCCGGCCGAGTGCGGCGGCATCCCGGACCCGTACGCCCTGCTGGAGACCGTACGGCGGGTGCGCGCCGAGGGCGGCGACCCGCGCGTGCTGCTGCTGTCGGTGGCCGACGACCCGACGGCGACCGTACCCCCGCCCGAACTGCTGCGCGAGGCCTGCGAGGCGGCCGGGGACGCGGGGCTGTTCGTCGTCAGCGACGAGAGCTGGCGCGACACCGTCCACCGGCCGCACGACACCCTCGTCCTGAGCCCGGCCGAGATGCTGCCCGACCAGGCCGCCGTACTGCTCGACCTGTCCGGTGCGCTGCTGCCCGCCGGGTGGCCCGCCGCCGTGCTCCGCTTCCCCGGCACCCCGCGCGGCACCTGGCTGCGCGCCCGCACCCTCGACATCCTCACCGCGACCGGCGCCATGGTCGCGGCCCCGGTCGCCGGTGCCGCCGCCCACGCGCTCGACGAGCCGGACGCCGTCTCCGGCCGCGCCTACGCCGCCGCCGCGCTGCACGGGGCGGTCGCCGCCGCGGCCCACCGGGAGCTGCTGGCCGTCGGCGCCCTCGCGCGGCCGCCGCAGGCCGGGCGCCACCTGTACGCCGACCTCACCCCGCTGCGCGCCGGGCTGGCCCGGCAGGGGGTCCGCGACGCGATGGAACTGGAGGACTACCTGGGCGTCCGGCTCGGCGCGCCCACCCCCGGCGGGCAACGCTTCGCGGACGAGCTGGGCGCGCTGCGGGTCCGCCTGTCGACCGGTCCGCTGCTCGGCGCCACCCCGGAGGAGCGGCTCGCGGCGCTCACCGCACGCGACCCCCTCGGGCTCCCGCACGTACGGCGCTCCCTGGACCTCCTCGGCTCGGTCCTGGCCGGGCTGACCTCCTGACCGAAAGCTCTCGCCGACCGGCGCGACGAGCCCGCTGTGCGGTGAACGGAGAGTTCTTGACGAGGGATCAGACGGACGCCTCCGCGGCCCCCGCCGTCACGGGCACCGACCTCGCGGCCGCGGTACGGCGCGGCACGGCCCCGCGCCCGGCGCCGCGGCTGCCCGCGGCCCCGGCGCGCCCGGCCCCGGTCGGGTCAGCGGGGCCGCAGGCGCCGCCAGAGGGCGGGGGCCGCGCTGATCAGGAGGGTCAGGGCCACCGCCAGGGCCACGCCCTTCCACGGCTCCGAGAACAGGGAGCCGCCCAGGATGCCGATCAGGCCGTACGTCGCCGCCCAGGCGAGACAGGCCGGCGCGTCGCCGCGGGCGAACCGGCGCAGCGGGAGCCGGGCCAGCAGGCAGGCCAGCATCACCGGGATCCGGCCCGCCGGCACCAGCCGGGAGACCACCAGGACCAGGACCCCGTGTTCGTCCAGCTTGCGCTGCGCCTGGGCGAGGCGCTCCGGTGTCGCACGGCCGCGCAGGGCCTCCAGCCGGCGCGAGCCGTTGCGGGACCGCACCCCGCGCTGCCCCAGCCAGTACAGCGTCAGGTCCCCGGTGAAGGCGGCCACCGCCGCCACCGCGAACACCAGCAACAGCCCGAAAGGCAGCGACTGCTGGTGGAAAGCCACCACCGCCGCCGTGCTCACCAGCGCCCCCGTCGGGATCACCGGCACCAGCGCCCCCAACGCCACCAGCAGGAACAGCGCCGGGTAGCCGACCGCCTGCCGGGTCGTCTCCGGGGGCGTCTGGCCGACCACCGCCGCCAGCTCGCGCCACGTCACGGCAGCCGCACCCGTTCGCCGTGGTCGGGCACCCGTACCGTCACCTTCGGTGCCAGCTGCCGGGCCCGCCGTACGAACTCCTCGCCCGGCGCGTGGAATTCGTGCGGCCGCACCGCGTCCAGCCCGATCGGCCAGTACGTCCCGTAGTGCACCGGCACCGCCGCCGCGGGTGCCAGCGCCGCCAGTGCCTGTGCCGCCCGGCCCGCGTCCAGATGCCCCGGCCCCAGGTACGGGCCCCAGCCGCCGACCGGCAGCAACGCCACGTCCACCGGCCCGACCTCTTCGGCCATCGCGTCGAACAGCCCGGTGTCCCCGGCGAAGTACGTCCGCGCCGAGCCCTGGACGACGTACCCCAGCGCCGGCGCGAGATGCGGCCCGAACGGCAGCCGCCGCCCGTCGTGCCGCGCACTGACCGCCCGTACCCGTACGCCGGCCCGTACGCCGACCTCGTCGCCCGGAGCCACCTCCGTGACCGCCAGCCTCCGCACCCCCGCGACCCGTACGAGCCCCGGCACGGCCCGCCGCGCCCCGCGCGGCACCACCAGCCGGGTCCCGGGTGCCAGCCGCGCCAGCGACGGCAGATGCAGATGGTCGGCATGCAGATGCGACACCAGCACCACGTCCGCCTCGGCCGCCTCCGGCGGGGGCAGCGCCCCGCGCCGCCGCCGCAGATGCGCGAGCCGCCGGACGAACAGCGGATCCGTCAGCAGCCGCACCCCGGACTCCTCGACCGTGCACGTGGCATGCCCCCACCAGGTGATCTCCACCGGCACCCGGCCTCCCCGTCCCTGTCGCGTCCCCGGACCTTTCGAGCCTAGGGGGTGTCCGGCGGATCACGGCCGGGCCCGGGCCTGACCCGCCGGACACCCCCAGATCCTGCCCCGCCGATGCGCCCGGAACCGAAGACCGCCGACCCCTCCTCCCGGGCGGCGGATCGGAGTAGGGTCGGGCGGCATGGATGAGCTGCGCGTGGCCGCGATCGCCAGCCTGGCCCCGCTCGAGGATCTGGACTCCGACCCCTTCGCCGTCGACACCCGGAGCCAGCACGCCATGTGCGCCCGCTGGGCCGCCGACCGGGGCTACGTCGTGACGAGGGAGCTCCTCTTCTACGGGCTGCGCGCCGACCACTGCGGGCTCTGGTGCGATGTCGACGCCGGGCAGGTCGACCTGTTCGTCGCCCCCAACCACCGGGTGCTGGCCCGCGCGCTGCGCTCCGTCGAGGACTTCACCGCCGAGTGCGAGCGGCGCGGCGTACGGCTGGAGACCGCCGGGCTCGCCGAGCCGCAGTACACGTCCGCCATGAAGGCCGAGGTGCACCGCCGGCTGTCCATGCCGACCGCCGGCTACGACGGCACGTAGGGCCTGTCTTCCCTCCGCGCGCCCCGCGCCCCGGACCCGGCTCGCGACCGGCTCCCGGCCCGCCGTTCCGTACCTCCGTGCGCCACCCGTGTCACCCGGCCGTGTCCGCCGCCCTGTGCGACGCTGGAGGGTGCGGCGGGGACCGCGGGCAGGGCGCGGGTCCGGGGGAGACACGAGGCGGTACGGCGTGTGGCGAGGACGGTGGCGGACCACGGGCAGCGCCCTGGTACGGGTGTTCATCGTCTGGACGGTGTCCACCCTCACGATGCTCGTGCTGGCCGGCATCCTCCCCGACTTCCGGCTGCAGTCCGGTGACGGAGACAGCGTCACCGAGATCGGGCTGACCGCGGCCTGGGGCGCCGGGGCCTTCGGCCTGCTGAGCGCGCTCGTGTGGCCGGTGCTGGTCCGGGCGCTGCTGCTGGTGCCCGCCCTGGTGCTGGGCCTGCTCGTCTTCTTCCTGAACGGCTCGCTGCTGCTGCTCGCCCTCAGCCTGATCCCGTCCGGCCGCGGCGAAGTGGCCCCGGAGACCGCCGTGGTGGTGGCCGCGGTCATGTCCGCCGTCGCCTCGGCCACCTCGACCGCGCTCGCCGTGCGCGACGACGAGGCGTACCGGCGCAGGCTCCACCGGCTCGCCGACCGGCGCCGCCGGCGCCGGCGCGGCAAGGGCGTTCCGGGTGGCGGCGAGGCCGCACCGGGCCTGGTCTTCCTCCAGCTCGACGGGGTCGGGTACGAGGCGCTGCGGCACGCGGCGGGCAGCGCCCTGATGCCCACGGTGGCGGGATGGCTGGACGGCAGCCACCGCATCACGTCGTGGCGCACCGACTGGTCCAGCCAGACCGGCGCCAGCCAGCTCGGCATCCTGCACGGCTCCAACTTCGACGTCCCCGCCTTCCGCTGGTACGAGAAGGACACCGGCGAGGTGGTGGTCTGCAACCGGCCCACCAGCGCCGCCGAACTCCAGCACCGGGCCATCACGCGCACCGGGGACGGCGGGCTGCTCACCCTCGACGGGGCGAGCCGGGGCAACCTGTTCAGCGGCGGCGCCGACCAACTGGCCCTCGTCCTGTCGGTCTCGGCGCGGCGGGGCCGGGCGAACCGCTCCCGCGCAGGCTATTTCGCGTATTTCTCCGACCCGGCCAATGCCGTCCGCACCGCGCTGTCCTTCGTCGCCGAGGTCGCCCGGGAGATCGGCCAGTCGCTGCGGGCCCGGCTCGGCAAGGAGCGGCCGCGGGTGGCCCGGGGCGGGCTGTACCCGCTGATCCGGGCCTTCGCGACGGTGGTCGAACGGGACGTCGTGGTGGCGGCGGTGATCGGCGACTTGCTCGCGGGGCGTGCCGCGATCTACGCGGACCTGGTCGCCTACGACGAGGTCGCGCACCATTCGGGGCCGCACGGCCGGGACACCGACCGTGTGCTGGCCCGGCTCGACCGGAGCCTCGCACTGATCGCCCGGGCCGCCGAGCACGTACCCCGGGAGTACCGGATCGTGCTGCTGTCGGACCACGGCCAGAGCTCGGGGGAGACCTTCCGGGGCCGGTACGGGCTGACGCTGAAGGACCTGGTCCGCGCGGGCTGCGGGCTGCCGGTCTCCCGCCGGGCCGGCCGCACCCACAGCGGCGCCGAGGCCCGCGCGGCGGTGCTCGCGGCGTTGCACCGGCCGGTGGAGGAGGGCGCGGAGGCCCACCCCGGGCGGGGCCCGGACCCCGTGGTGCTGGCCTCGGGCAACCTCGGGCTGATCTCCTTCCCGCACGTGCCGGGCCGGGCCTCGCGGGAGTGGATCGATCGGGCGCACCCTGCCCTGCTGGCGACCCTGGCCAACCACCCGGGCATCGGGTTCCTGCTGGTGGACGGGCAGGTGCTGGGCCCGGGCGGGGCGGTGGCCCGCCTCGACGACCCCGGCGCGGCGGAGAAGCTGCTGGCACCGTTCGGACCGGGCGCGGCGCAGGCGGTCCGCCGGACCGACGCCTTCCCGCACGTGGCCGACGTCATGGTGAACTCGGCGTACGACCCGCGGACCGGGTCGGTGCACGCCTTCGAGGAGCAGATCGGCTCGCACGGAGGCCTGGGCGGGGAGCAGGGGCATCCGTTCCTGATGTGGCCGACGGAACTGTCGCAGCCGGACCCCGACCTGGTGGGCGCGGAGGCGGTGCACGAGGTGCTGCGGCGCTGGCTGCGGGAGGCGGACGGCCCCCAGGTGCCGATGACCGCCCCGGCGGAGGATTCACGGCCGGACCCGCCCGTCGGCGGAACCCTTCCTTCCGCAGGGGGTCCGGTACGGGACGAAACTCGCTGATTTGGTACGGCCTTTGAGGTGGTCAACCATGGGTTGACCTGCCCACCATGTGAGACACCCAGAGGCGCACCACCGATGACCAGTACCGCAGCACCGACCACGGAAGTCACCGCAGCCGACAGGGCCGCAGCGCCCGCCCAGGCCGCCGGGCACGCCGAGGCCGCCGGGCATCGGGATCGGCATGCCCGGCGCTTCGGTCTCCCGGTCGCGACCTGCCTGGTCATGGGCAACATCGTCGGCGGCGGGATCTTCCTGCTGCCCGCGTCGGTGGCGCCCTTCGGCACGATCAGCCTGGTCGCCTTCGGCGTGCTCACCGCCGGTGCGATCGCCCTCGCCCTCGTCTTCGGCCGGCTCGCCGAACGGCTCCCGCAGACCGGCGGCCCGTACGTCTACGCCCGCGCCGCGTTCGGCGACTTCGCCGGCTTCCTCGCGGCCTGGAGCTACTGGATCACCACCTGGGTCTCGAACGCGGCCCTCGCGGTGGCGGCCGTGGGCTACCTCACCGTGCTCTTCCCGGCCATCGGGGAGCACAAGGCGGCGATGTGCCTGGCCGCCCTCGCCGTGCAGTGGCTCCCGGCGCTCGCCAACCTGGCCGGCACCCGTTACGTGGGCGCCATCCAACTGGTCGCCACCGTACTGAAGTTCGCCCCGCTGCTGCTGGTCGCCGTGGGCGGTCTGTTCTTCTTCGACCCGGCGAACCTCGGCCCCTTCCGGGCCACCGGCCAGAGCCCCGTCGGAGCGGTCTCCGCCGCGGCGGCGATCCTGCTCTTCAGCTACCTCGGCGTGGAGTCGGCCGCCGTCAGCGCGGGCGAGGTCCGCGACCCGGCCCGCAACGTCGGCCGGGCCACGATCCTGGGCACCGTCAGCGCGGCCGCCGTCTACCTGCTCGGCACCCTCTCCGTCTTCGGGCTGGTCGCGCACGAGAAGCTGGTCTCCTCCCAGGCTCCCTTCACCGACGCCGTCAACGCCATGTTTTCCGCAGACGGACGGGCCGGCGGCACCTGGGGCGGCACCCTCGTCGCCTGCGCGGCCGTGATCTCGATGGTCGGCGCCCTCAACGGCTGGACCCTGCTCAGCGCGCAGACCCCGTACGCCGCCGCCCGCGACGGGCTCTTCCCGAAGGTCTTCGAGACGAAGAAGCGCGGCGTCCCGGTGGTCGGCGTGCTCGTCACCGTCGCCTTGGCCTCCGGCCTGACCGTCTACAACTACACGGCCGGCTCGGAGGGCGTCTTCGAGGTCCTCGTCCTGGTCACCACCTTCACGGCGACCGTCCCGTACCTGCTCTCCACCGCCGCGCAGATCTACTTCCTGCTCTCCGGGCAGTCCGGGCGCGTCCACCGCGGCCGCCTGGTCCGCGACGGCTCCCTCGCCGGCCTGGCCTTCGCCTTCTCGATGTGGCTGGTCGCCGGATCCGGCTACGCGGCCGTCTACCAGGGCGTCCTGTTCCTCTTCGCGGGTGTCCTCGGCTACGCCGCGATGTCCGCTCGGAAGCACCGCGCGACCGCCTGACCAGCGGGGTAGTTTGGAATGAGAGGACAAGCAGGGGGCAGTAAGGGGTAGCCATGTCCGCGATCAGAGAGAGCATCGACATTTTCCGCAGTCCCGAAGACGTCTTCGACTACGTGACGGACCCCACGCATCTGCCGGAGTGGCAGGACAGCGCCGTCTCCGCCCGCCAGCTCGACGGCGCACCCCTCCACCTCGGTTCGAAGGTCGAGATCACCCGGCGCATGGCCAAGCGGGAGTTCCCGATGACCATGGAGGTCACGGAGCTCGACCCGCCGCGCAGCTGGCACCTCCACGGTATCGACGGACCCGTACGGGGCGATGTGCGCGGGACCATCGAACCCCTCGACGACGGAAAGCGCTCGCGCGTGACCCTCGACCTGGACTTCGAGGGCCACGGCATCGGCAAGGTCATCGCGCCGCTCGTGGTCAAGCCGTACGCCCGCAGGCAGATGCCGCGCAACGAGGAGAAGCTGAAGCACCTGCTGGAGCACTGAACCACCGCGGGCCCCGGTGTTGGTGATCACGGACGGGCAGGCAGACACCCTGCGGATCCGGCGCGAGTGCGCCTGTCTGGTTCCGCAGGGTGTCTGCCTGCCGTTCACGCCCCGGGGGCCGGTGTTCCGACTGGTTTAGTCGAGGTAGTCGCGCAGCACCTGCGAACGCGACGGGTGGCGCAGCTTCGACATGGTCTTGGACTCGATCTGGCGGATGCGCTCACGGGTGACCCCGTACACGCGGCCGATCTCGTCCAGGGTCTTCGGCTGGCCGTCGTTCAGGCCGTACCGCATCGAGACGACGCCCGCCTCACGCTCGGAAAGCGTGCCCAGGATCGACTGGAGCTGCTCCTGGAGGAATGTGAAGGAGACCGCGTCGGCCGGGACGACCGCCTCGGAGTCCTCGATGAGGTCACCGAACTCACTGTCGCCCTCCTCACCCAGGGGGGTGTGCAGGGAGATCGGCTCGCGGCCGTACTTCTGGACCTCGATGACCTTCTCAGGGGTCATGTCGAGCTCCTTGCCCAGCTCCTCCGGAGTGGGCTCCCGGCCGAGGTCCTGGAGCATCTGGCGCTGCACGCGGGCGAGCTTGTTGATGATCTCGACCATGTGGACGGGGATGCGGATGGTGCGCGACTGGTCGGCCATGGCGCGCGTGATCGCCTGCCGGATCCACCAGGTCGCGTACGTGGAGAACTTGAAGCCCTTGGTGTAGTCGAACTTCTCCACGGCGCGGATCAGGCCGACGTTGCCTTCCTGGATCAGGTCCAGGAAGAGCATGCCGCGGCCGGTGTAGCGCTTGGCCAGCGAGACCACGAGACGGAGGTTGGCCTCCAGCAGGTGGTTCTTGGCGCGGCGGCCGTCCTCGACCAGGATCTCCAGCTCGCGCTTGAAGGCGGGCTTGTGGTCCTCCTCCTCTTCGAGCTTGTACTCGGAGAAGAGACCCGCCTCGATGCGCTTGGCGAGCTCGACCTCCTGCTCGGCGTTGAGGAGCGGCACCTTGCCGATCAGCTTGAGGTAGTCCTTGACGGGGTCGGCGGTGGCGCCGGCCACCATGACCGTCTGCGCCGGGGCGTCGTCCTCGTCGTCGTCGGACAGGACGAAGCCCTGGGCGCCGCCGGCCTTGGGGGCCTCCTCCTCGACTTCGTCGACGAGGTCCTCGGCGGCCCAGTCCTCGCCCTCGGCGGCCGGGCTCTCGCCCTCGTCGGCGTCCTTGGCGCTGGTCTTCTTGGCCGCGGCGGTCTTCTTCACCGCGGTCTTCTTCGCGGCGGTCTTCTTGACCGTCCGCTTCTTCGGCTCGGTGACGGCCTCGGCCGTCACCTCGTCCTCGGTGGCCGCGGCCGGCGAAGCGGATATCGCCGCCGCGGTGGCGGGGGCCGCCGTCTTGCGTGCACCGATGAGGCGCGGCGCGGCGGCCGCCTTCTTGGTCACGGTGCGGGCAGGTGCGGCGGCCGCCTTGCGGGGCTTCTTCGCGGCAGCCTTCGTGGCGGGGGCGGCGCTGACGTGCAGCGCGACACCCTCCTCGTCCAGGACCTGGTTCAGGCTGCGCAGGACCCGCTTCCACTGGTCCACCGGGATGCGGCCGGCCTCGAAGGCCTGGCGCACGTCGTCACCGTTGATGTGACCCTGCTCGCGGCCGCGCTCGACGAGCGCGACGAGGGCCTCCGATTCGGCGATCTCCGGAGGGAACGTACGGGACGGGCTGAGCGACACAAGGAGCCTCTCGTTGCGAACAGATAAGGAGTGGGCGGGACATCATCGCGCGGACTCGGGAAACAGACCCGAGGGGGGTCTGTATTCCGTGGCTGCGCGATGACACCTGTCGGTTCATCGCATGCCCGAGTCGATTCGTTACGCGCTGAATTGAGTGACCTGCGCCACGCTGTGGGCGCGCAACCGTTCGGCCGTGAATCCGTCCACGCCTCCGCCGCCTTCCCGCCAGCCCGTTTTGCGGGCCTCGATGAGGAAACGGGCGGTATGCGCCACGAACGGACGGTCACGTGCGATCTGTTCGTGGAGCTCGCGCAGCCGGTCCCGGTACTGCCCGACCGTAAAGTCGGGCACCATCCAGATCACCTTCCGGAGAAAGTAGATCACGGCTCCGATGCCGTGGAACTCCGCACGCAGTCTTCCGGAGCGCAGATCGACGACCTCGAGGCCGGCCTTGGCGGCGCCGGCGACGTGGGGACCTCCCGCCGGACGGAGGGAGGTCGAAGGTGCGCGTCATGTCTCGATCGTCCCACCTGGGGTGCCGGTGATCCACCGGTTTGAGCGGATCTCGAGCCTCCCGGGCCGCCGCGGACTCCGGACGCGCCGATGAGGTCCATTAGAGTGGGGGCGGGCCGTGACTGGCGTTCGGGTGGATCACCACCGGGGAGCGGCCCGGCGCACCTCCCGTGCGCCCGGCGTACCGCGGGTACGCCGACTGCCGCGCGCCTGGGCGAACCGCGATTCCGCAGCGACGCTCAGGAGACCCCATGACGACTGCCCAGACCGTTCAGCCGGCCCAGACTGCCCAGCTCATGGACGGTACCGCCCTCGCCCGCCGCATCTCGGAGCAGACCGCCGCCCTCGCGGCGAAGATCACCGAGCGCACCGGCACCGCGCCCTGCCTCGCGACCGTGCTGGTCGGCGAGGACCCTGCGTCCGTCACGTACGTGCGGATGAAGCAGAACCGTTGCGCCAAGGCCGGGATCACCTCCCGCCACGTGGAGCTGCCGGCCGAGACCACCACCGAGGAGCTCGTCGCCGCCCTCACGGCCCTCTCCGAGGACCCGGAGATCAGCGGCATCCTGCTGCAGCACCCGGTCCCGCACCACATCGACGAGCGCGCCGCCTTCGAGGCCATCGCCCCGGGCAAGGACGTCGACGGCGTCACCATGCACTCCTTCGCCGCCATGGGCTTCGGACTGCCGGGCTTCGTCTCCTGCACCCCCGGCGGCATCATGCGCCTCCTCGCCGAGTACGACGTGGACCTGACCGGCAAGCACGCCGTGGTCGTCGGCCGCAGCGCGATCCTGGGCAAGCCGGCCGGCATGCTGCTGCTGGAGCAGAACGCCACCGTCACCTACTGCCACTCCCGCACCGTGGACCTGCCCTCGATCGTGCGCCAGGCCGACGTGCTGGTCGCCGCCGTCGGCAAGGCCGAGTTCATCCGCGGCGAGGACATCAAGCCGGGCGCCGTGGTCCTGGACGCCGGCTACAACGAGGGCAACGTCGGCGACGTCCACTTCGAGTCGGCCGCCGCCCGCGCCTCGCTGATCACCCCGGTCCCCGGCGGCGTCGGCCCGATGACCATCGCCGTCCTGCTGGAGCAGACCGTCCAGGCGGCCGCCGCCCAGGCCGGGCTGGCGCTCGCGGACCTCTGACCGCCCCGCACCCTCCCCAGCACGCGCGGCGAACGCCCCGGGTCTTTCGGCCCGGGGCGTTCCGCATCCCCGGGTGTCCGGATTCTTGCGGCCGCCACCGGTGACGCGACGGGTACGCAGCCGCCTCGGCCGGACGCGGTGAGCGGGTGGCCCCCGGTGTCCTGCGGCGGGCGCCCCGGTCATCGCGGCAGGTGCGGTGACTGCCTCCCGCACCAAGCGCCTCAAGGGACACACGGGTGAGGAGCGCCGGGCCGAGGGGGCCGCGAACCGGTTCCCGCAGCAGCCTGCCGGGGGCGGGGGAGGGAGCGGTATGTTTGCGCCCGGGCGCGGGATGACACGTGCAACACGTTTCCTGGGGGAACTGCTGATGGACCTGTTCACGCCACTGGAGCTGCCCAACGGGACGGCCCTGCCGAACCGGCTGGCGAAGGCGGCCATGGAGGAGAGCCTCGCCGGGTCCGGCCAGCTGCCGGACGAGCGCATCGAACGGCTCTACCGCCGCTGGGCACAGGGCGGCGCCGGACTGCTGATCACCGGGAACGTGATGGTCGACCGCCGGGCGCTGACCGCGCCGGGGACGATCGTCCTCGACGCCCGCTCCCCGCTCGGCCCCTTCCGCCGCTGGGCCGAGGCCGGCGGCAGCGGCGGCGGCCGGGTCTGGATGCAGATCAACCACCCGGGCCGGCAGATCGGCTCGGAGATGCCCGGCACGGCCTGGGCGCCCTCCGACATAGGGGTGAGCCTCGGCAAGCACACCAAGCGCTTCGCCCGCCCCACCGCGATGACCGAGGCCGACATCGAGGCCACCGTCGCCCGCTTCGCGGTCACGGCCCGGCGGGCCGAGGAGGCCGGCTTCGACGGGGTGCAGATCCACGCCGCCCACGGATACCTCCTCAGCCAGTTCCTCTCCCCGCTGGTCAACCGGCGCACCGACCGCTGGGGCGGCAGCCTGGAGAACCGGGTCCGGCTGCTCACCGAGGTCATCGGCGCCGTCCGCGCTCAGGTGGGCTCCGGCTTCGCGGTCGGGGTCAAGCTCAACACCGCCGACTTCCAGCGCGGCGGCTTCGACACCGAGGAGGCGGCGCAGGTCCTCGCGGTCCTCGGCGGCCTCGGCGTCGACCTCGTCGAACTGTCCGGCGGCAGCGTCGAAAGCCCCGCGACCCTGGGCCGCACCGCCGATCTGCGGACGCTCGAGCGGGAGGCGTACTTCCTCTCCTTCGCCGAGCAGTTCCTGGGCTCGGCCACGATGCCGCTGATGCTGACCGGCGGGATAGGCCGCCAGGAGACCGCGCAGAGGGTCCTGGAGCGCGGTGTGTCCGTCGTGGGGCTCGCCTCGGCCCTGGCGTTCCGCCCCGACCTGCCGGCCCGCTGGCGCGCCGGGGAGGACGTACGGGTGACCGTGGAGCGGCTGCGCTGGAAGGACCGGGACCTGGCCGGCGCCGGGCTGCTGGCCTTCGTACGCTTCCAACTGCACCGGCTGGCCCGAGGCCTGGAACCGCGCCCGGAGGCCTCCCCGCGGGCGACGTTCGCCCTCGACCAGCTCCAGCACTGGCGCAGGGTGCGGGCGTACGGGGCCTGGCTCGCCCGCAATCCCGAACCGGAGGACGCCCTCGCCGGCTGACGCCGACCGCCGGACACCCCCTAGCTAGAGGGCGGCGGGGTCCCGCCGTACGGCCGCCACGATGGGGGAGGTGCGGAACTCCCGGGCCAGCGCCGCCAGCGGCCGGGAGTCCAGCCGGTACGGCTCGGGCAGCCCCTGGTCGGCCTCCGCTGGGTGTTCCCCGGCGCCGTCCGCCAGGTCGGCGGCCTCGGCGGCCCCCCGGCGCCGGCAGGCCGCGGCGAGCATGGCCGCGTCGGCCACGACCGAGGCCTGCGGCTCGGCCATCCCCTGGCCGAGCGCGGCCTCGTACGCGGTGCCCCGTACGGCCGGGTCGAACCAGCGGCCCAGGGCCAGGATCCCGTCGTCGATCACCGATTCGCGGTGGATCAGCCGGATCCCGATCGGCGACCACCAGGTCAGCGGCACGGTCGTCACGCTCGACGCGGCGAATCCGCGCAGCGCCTTCCACAGCGGGTGCAGCCGCCGGTACTGGCTGAAGTCCCGCCAGGCCGCCGAGCCGCCGACCAGCGGCACGATGAACCCCGACCCGACCATCAGGGCCGCCGCGGAGGCGAACGGCGGGGCCACGTACGTGGACAGGCCGTCCCAGTCGCGGCCCGCCCAGCGGGCGCCCACCGCCGCCCACTTCGTGACCAGGTACCCCAGGTCCAGCACCCCGCCGAGCACGATCAGGGCCAGTCCGGTGCGCAACGGACGCAGCGAGGGGCGCACGCGCAGCAGCCACTTCCAGCACAGCAGGGTGAGCGTCGAACTGCCCACGGTGTGCGCGAGCAGGTAGCAGACGATCATCTCGCGCAGCCAGGGCGTGTTGGCGTAGTACGTGTCCAGGTCCCGGAGCCGCTCCACCGGCGCGTCGCCGATCGCGAACAGGGCGACGATGAGCAGCGTGACGGCGCCGAACACGGCCACCGTCAGCCGGGTCGCCCGCCGCACGACCGCGGCCGGGCCGCCGCCCCACTGCAGGACGAGGACGATGCACGACCCCGAGAACGCGGTCAGCACGCTGTACACCAGCGGGGCCGAGAAGTTGACGATTCCGGTGAGCCGGTTGACCGCGGCGATGGTCGGCGGCGCCGCCAGGAACATGACGAGGCAGCCGACGACGAGCAGGGTGCACACGGCCCGCATGAGCGGCTGGTCCCAGCCCCGGCGCAGGGTCGGCGCCTTGATCAGCAGCGCCAGGATCATCACCGACCCCGGTACGTACAGGATGAGACCGTCGGTCATCGCGCCTGGCCGACGGGACCGACGGGACCGACCGGACCGACCGGGCCCACGGGGTCGGCCGGGCCCACCGGGCCGGATCCCCGCTCGAGTCCCGCGACGGCCCGCTCGGCCGCGGTCAGCGGCGGCGCCTTCAGCGCACCCCGGTCCGAGGCGCGCAGCACGTGCCAGACCACCGAGGGGCGCAGCCAGTGCGTGGGCGGGCTGCTCATCGTGATGACCTGGAGGAATGCGCCGGTCAGCGCCTCACGCGTGGTGGCCCCGGTCATCAGCCGGTCGACGTACGCGTTGAGCAGCCCGGCACCGGCCCGCGGCTTCATGCCGGTGGCCCCGGGATACAGGATGTCCTGCGAGGTGGCGAGCTCCCAGGCGGTCGCCACCTGCGGGACGAGCGCCCGTTGCGCCTCGCGGCCGAAGGCGGGATGGGCGAGGCCCTTGGTGCGCAGCAGGGCGCGCACGGCCAGCAGGCCCTGGGCGGCGACCGTCATCCCCTGTCCGTACAGCGGGTTGAAGGTGGCGACGGAATCACCGACGGCGAAGAAGCCGTCGGGCAGGTCCGCCTTCTCGAAGTAGACCCGGCGGTTGGCGGTGCCCTGGGTGACGGCGACGTCGGTGAGGGGCTTCCTGCCTTCGAGGAGTTCGCCGACGACGGGATCGCGGATGGCCTTGGCGAACGGGATGAACTGCTCGGGGTCGCCGGTGGGCTGGCCGCCGCGGGTGCCGGACAGGGTGGCCTGCCACTGGCCGTTCTCGATGGGGACGATCGTCGCGGTCTGCCCGGGTGCGCGCACCCGCGGATCGGACTGCACGTTGACGATCGGGAATCCCATCCCGTGGGCTCCGGCGGGGGCTTCGAAGATCCGGGTCGCATACACCAGGCCGGAGTCGACCTGGGCCTGTCTGATCCCGCCGACCCCGAGCTCCTGCAGCCACGCCCGGGCCCGGGAGCCGCGCCCGCTGGCGTCCACCACGAGGTCGGCGGTCAGCAGCCGGCCCTCCTCGTCGGGGGAGTCGACGCGGACGCCGGTGACGCGGGCCGCCGTACCCTCCAGGGCCCGTACGCGGCTCTGCTGGAGGGTGGTGACGCCGCGCAGGCCGGTCACCCGGGCGCGGACCACCGAGTCGAGGAGGTCGCGGCTGCACGAGATGTTGAACTGCTTCTCCCCGCAGCGCGGGACCCAGCCCTGGGCGGTCTTGGTGACCAGGTCGGTGGGCAGGCTGCGGCGCATCGCGCCCGCCGCCGTCCAGTCGTCGGTGATGCCCGGGAGTATCTTCTCGATGGCACGCGCCCCGCCCGACCACATGACGTGGACGTGCCGGGCCTGCGGGAGCCCGCGCCGCGGCGACGGGGTGCCGGGCAGCGTGTCGGCGTCGATGATCGTGACCGTCGCGTGCTCGGCGAGCACGGCCGCCGCGAGCAGGCCGGCCATGCTGCCGCCGATGACGACGGCGTGGCGGGGCGGGGAAGTCTGGGTCATCGGGGTGCTCTCTGTCAGGGCCGTGCGGGGCAGCGGCGCGTGAGGTGCGTCGGCGGGGGAGGCGGTGGTCACCGGGGCGTCATCGGTACGCCGCGGGGGTGTGCACTCAACGGCTCCAGCCGAGCGAGGACTTGATGCGCTCGATCGCCTCGGGGAACCGTTCCTCGCGGGGCCCCGGCAGGAACGCCTTCAGGAGCTGGCCCAGGTACAGGCCGAAGGTCTCGGCCCGGATCTCCGCCGGATCCTCCCGGTCCGCGCGGGCGGCCGCCTGCCGGACCACGCTGCCCAGTCCGGTCTCCGAGTGCAGCAGCTCGGCGAGATCGCCCCGGCGTCCCGTGAGCCGGGCCGCCACGGCCATGCCCGGGCCGTGGCTGTCGCAGGTCCCTTCCTCCAGGTGCCATAACTCGTGGCAGGCGATGACGAGCTGGTGCTCGGGCCGGGTGCGCTCCTCGATGACGAGCAGGTCGCGCTCTTCCATCTCCAGCCACAGCCCGCTGGCCGTGTCGGGCGGGAATCCGGCGAACCGGAACTCCACCGGCCGGCCGCCGCGCCGGCGGCCGTACGCGGCGCACAGACTCCCGATGATCCCGGCGGCATCGGCCGGCTGCGCCAGGCGCGCCTCCGCCAGCAGATCTCCGCCGAGCTTCCGCATGGTCCGTGTGATCCTCATCGCGCTCCCCCCTCGGCAGCCTTCCGGTCGTCCGGCACCGCCACGCGGTGCGGGCGTTCACGGCCCGCGCCCGGGCGCCCCAGCTGGCCCTCGCGTGCCAGCAGGTCGTCGAGGTGGTCGGCCAGCGACTTCCAGCCCGCCGGAGAGAGCCGTCCGGCCCGCGTGACGATGCTCCGTACATCGTGCGCCCGCAGCACGGCGAGCATCGGGTTTTCCGCGGTGCGTCCGGCGGTTTCCAGCTCCTGCTCGATCCCGGAGAGGGCGGTGGCGAGCGCCTCGGTGTCGTCGGCCAGCAGGAAGCCGCCGTCGACCCCGTAGAAGCGCTGGATCCCGGCGGCCGCCGCGAGGTTGGGCAGGCCCTCACCGCGCGTGAGGCGGGTCAGCGACTGCCCCGACGCGTCGAAGGAGTGGGCGATGGCGGCGAGCGAGTGGGCCTGGCCGTCCGCGCGCAGCCGGGTGCGGCGCAGGTGCTCGAACCGCTGGTGCACCTGCTCCTTCAGCGGGAGCCGGGGCGGTGCGCCGTCGAGGGTGAGCCGGATGTCGTTCGGGGGCATGCCCGTCAGGTACGAGAGGTGCTCGAGGTCCTCCGCGGCACCGGAGCCGGTGGCGGCGAGGGCGCGTTCCACCGCGCACTGGCTGTCGGCGAGGAGGAAGCCGGCGTAGACGCCGAAGAACCGCTGCACGCCTGCCGCGTGGCCCAGCCTGGGCAGTCCGGTGCCCGCGTTGAGGGGGCCGAGGGAGGCGCCGGGCGCTTGGAAGTCCTCGGCGATGGCGGCGAGGGACCACTCCCGGCCGTGCTTGTCGCGGCGGGTCGCCCGCAGCCGCAGGAAGCGCCGGTGCACCCGCCGGCACAGCGGCACTTCGGGCGCGGTCCCGGCCACGACCCGGGGGATGAGCGCGGGCTCGACTCCGCAGAGCCGGCTCAGCCGCTCCGGTGACAGCACCTCGGCCGGATCCCGGCCGCTCCGCTCCGCCAACGCCGCGACGCGGGCCCAGGTCGAGGCCAGGTCGGGTCGGGGGGCGGCTGGCACCGTGAGGTTCTCCGTATGTCGAGAGGACGTTCGAGAGCTTCGGCTCCGTGCAGCGTAGCCCTCAGCCTCCCGGCGAAACAGGAGATCCCCCACCTTTCTTGCGATGTGAGTCAAAGAAGGTTGGCATGCCGGCCGCCGGCGCCGGCATGACCTCGGAGGTAATCGACCCCGGCGCGGGGCGGCGGCACAGTGGAGCCATCGGGTTCCGAGTCCGCGCACTCGGCCTCGGAACCCGTCCCACCAGCGCATTCGGCCGCGCGACCGGTCGGCCGCGCGCCCCACCCACCCTCGACGGAGGCTGATCCGCCATGTCCGCGACCCTGCTCGGCAGCATCGCCCGCACCACCGTCCCGCAGACCGCGCTGCGCCGCTTCCTCGCCCTCGACAGCGTGGTCACCACCGGGAACGGCCTCGTGTACGCCGCCTTCTCCGCGCCGCTCGGCCGGCTGCTCGGCGTCGGCCAGGCCGCCCTGCTCGAACTCGGCCTGTTCCTGACCCTCTACGGGGCCGGCGTCGGCTGGCTGGCCTCGCGCCGCCGGCCGCCGGTCCTGCCGGTGAAGTGCGTCATCGGGGCCAACTACGCCTGGGCGGCCCTCAGCCTGGTCTCGCTCTTCCTCTGGGACGCCCCCACCAACGCCGGCCTGGTGTGGATCCCGGCCCAGGCCCTCACCGTCGCCGCCTTCGCCTTCTTCCAGCAGCTGGCGCTGCGGACCGCCTCAGGGCGCCAGTGAGCGCAGGTACTTCGCCGTCGCCGCGTCGGCCGGGAGGAGGGTCTCGATGGCCAGCTCGGCGACGGTCACGTCCATCGGCGTGTTGAAGGTCGCGATCGAGGACACGAAGGAGAGCAGGTGCCCGTCGTGCTCGATCACCAGCGGCAGTGCGATGTACGGGACGGCCTCCTCGGGTTCGGCGTCCCCCGGCCGGTCGGCGACCGGATAGGCGGACACCTCCTCGTACAGCGCGCGCAGCGGTGCGGAGCGGGCCAGCGCGATCTGCCGCTCCATCTGGGCCAGCAGGTGGCCGCGCCACTCCCTGAGGTTGCGGATCTTCGGCGCCAGGCCCTCGGGGTGCAGGGTGATCCGCATGGCGTTCAGCGGCGGGGCCAGCAGGTGCTCCGGCAGGCCGTCGAGCAGCATCGCGATGCCGCGGTTGGCGGCCACGACGCGGTACGTGGCGTCCACGACCAGCGCCGGATACGGCTCGTAGCCGGTCAGCAGCCGCTCCAGGCCCTCGCGCAGCGTCCCCATCGAGGGGTCGTCCAGCGGGGTCTGCGCGTAGTGCGGGGCGTAACCCGCCGCGAGCAGCAGCGCGTTGCGCTCGCGTACCGGCACGTCGAGGCGGTCCGCGAGCCGCAGGACCATCGCCTCGCTCGGCCGGGACCGCCCGGTCTCGATGAAGCTGATGTGACGGGACGAGGAGTCGGCGCGGCCCGCCAGCTCCAGCTGACTGATGCCGCGCCGCTCCCGCCAGGTGCGCAGCAGGGCTCCGACGGACGGGGTTGTGGTCATGCTCACGACGTTAGCTCAGGAGGGTCAGCCCAGGTCGAAGACGTTTCGAAGGCCGAGACGGTGGCGCCACAGGTCGTGCCGCCGGAAGGACTCCACCTCCGGCGCCCGGTACATCGGCAGGACCGCACACCGCTCCGCCGCCGAACCGTCCCTGTCCAGCAGGGCGTTGACGGCGGCGCGGGCCGAGGCGTTGGCCCCCTCCATCGTCGCCAGGTCGATGTCGACGGCCACGTAGTCCCCGCTGAGGAAGAAGTTCGGGACGCGGGTGTCCGCGCTCGGCCGGTTGTGGAAGGTCCCGGTGGGGTGGATCAGCAGCTGGTCCTGGTTGGTCGGGTTCGGGGTCCCGAGCCCGTCCACCCCCGGGTCCAGGAACCACGAGTGCAGGGTGCGGTCCGTCAGCGGCGTCGTCCCGGTGTCGTTGAGGGAGGCCTTCAGCTGCGCCCACACCTCGCGGGCGACCTCCTCACGGGTGCACTGCTTGGCCGTCTTCCCGTACAGGATCCCCGGCTTGTCCCAGTCCGAGATGTCCACCGACAGGCAGTCCACCGCCACGCCGTCGCCGTAGCAGGCCGGGAAGTCGCGGGCCGGCCAGTGCTCGGCCTGCTGGATCGCCGTCAACGACCAAGGCGAGTCGATGCAGTTGAGGTGCCCGTGGACGAGGGGTGCGCGCTCGGTGAGGTAGAACTGGATGCCGGTCATCCAGTCGGTCTCCAGCCGGTCGCAGCGGCCCAGCATCGGGTCCGCGGCCCGCAGCCCCGCACTCCAGGTGCGCCGGGCGTGCTCGACCGGCAGGGCGCTGACGTAGTGGTCGGCGCTGACGGTCTGCCGGTCCCCGGCCGCGTCCAGGACCGTGACCCCGCTCACCCGGCCGTTCCCGTACTGCACCTCCTGCACCGTCCAGCCGATCCTGAACTCCACGCCGAGGGAGCGCAGACGGGCCTCCCACGGGTCGATCCACGCCTCGTTGGTCGGCAGGTTGAGGATCCGGTCCGGCGGCCCGTCCGCGCCGCGCCCCAGCGCGTTGAAGACGAATGCCTCGCCCAGGGTGCCGACGGTGCGGGTGGAGGCCTCCTCGGCCTTGGTCGCGACGATGTTGCGGGTGATGCCCACGGCGAGGATGCGCTGGTACTCGTTCGACATCTGCGCCGCCCGCACGAACTCCCACCAGGGGGTGTGCTCCCAGACCTCGTTGCGGCGCTCGTCGCAGCTGGTGAGGAAGACCAGCACGCGGTCGACGAAGTACGCCGTCTCGTGGGGCGGCAGCCGGACCAGCGACTGCAGGATGCCGGTCAGGGCGCGGCGGATCTCGTCGGGGGTCAGCTCGGCGGGGGAGTGGCCGGGCCAGGGGATGGGTGCGCGCAGGTCCTCGCGCCCGCCGGCCCGGGCGAACATCATCTCGGGCGGGGCGACGAGGTTGTCCCACACGCCGTGGGCGTTGCCGGGGAAGGG
This sequence comes from Streptomyces sp. NPDC050448, assembly GCF_040655295.1. Classification (NCBI taxonomy): domain Bacteria; kingdom Bacillati; phylum Actinomycetota; class Actinomycetes; order Kitasatosporales; family Streptomycetaceae; genus Streptomyces; species Streptomyces sp. NPDC050448. The sequence continues at coordinate 109,032 of NZ_JBFAJR010000021.1, forward strand.
GATGCGCCGCATGGTGTCGGGCAGGTTGTGGTAAATGCCCGGGATGAAGCGGAAGCCGTGCTCGGCGGGCAGCGGCCGGCGGCCGCCGCGGGCGCTGCCGGGAACGTCCATGCTGCGGGCCTTGCCGCCGAGCGCGCGGCGCTCGTAGACGGTGACGGCGTAGCCGCGCTCGGCGAGTTCGTGGGCCGCGGTGAGTCCGGCGACCCCGCCGCCGAGGACGGCGACCCGGCGGCCGTTCGGCAGTGCAGTGGTTTGCGGGGTCTGGGCGTGGGCGGGGGCGGCCACGGCCCCGGAGGCCCCCAGTGCCCCGGCGGTGGCTGCCGCCCCCGCGATGAACGTGCGCCTCGAACTGCCCGTGCGCGTCATAGGCAAGCCCCTTTTGGTGTCCGGAACGGAGAGCGGTGCGTATTACCGGCGGTAACAGCCGCGTCGGCGCAGGAGCATAGGGGCGCCGCCGCGGACCCGGAAGGCGCGGAAGTACCCGCACGCACTATGGCGCGAAACCTTCCCTCCGGCCTGCGCTGTGGGAACCTTGACCCACATCAGAAGTCCGGCCCGAACGGTCAAGGAGCATGCCGATGGCAGATGAGCCGCTTTCGCAGAAGGAGATCGAGGACCGGTTGCGGGAACTCCCCGGCTGGGCCTTCGAGGACGACCGGATCATCCGCACCTACCGGCTGGGCACCCACTTCGCGGCCAGCGCACTCGTCGCCCACATCGCCGCGGTCCAGGAGGAGTTGAACCACCACTCCGACCTCACCCTCGGCTACAACACGGTCCGGGTGTCGGTGAACACGCACAGCGCCGGCAACGTCGTGACCCGGTTCGACTTCGCGCTCGCCGAGCGGGTCGAGACCCTCGCCCCCGCCCACGGCGCGAGCTGATGCCGATAGCGAAGCCGCTGCTCGACTACGACAGCGAAGCCGAGGCCTACGACGCCACCCGCGGCGGCACCCCCCGCGCCGAGGCCGCCGCCGCGGCGGTCCTCGGCCTGCTCCCGGCCGGCGCGGCCACCCTCCTCGACCTCGGCTGCGGCACGGGCATCGTCACCGCCCGGCTGACCCGGCCCGGGCTGCGGGTCCTGGGCGCCGACGCCTCGTACGGGATGGCCGCGATGGCGGCGGGCCGCGGGGTCCCGGTGGTGCTCGCCTCCGGGGCGCGGCTGCCCGTGCCCTCCGGGTCGCTGGACGCCGTGAGCGCGGTGTGGCTGCTGCACCTGCTGCGGGATCCGGGCGCGGCGGCGGCGGTGGTCGCCGAGACGGGGCGGGTGCTGCGACCCGGCGGGGTGTTCGTCACCACCGTCGACAAGGACGCCGCGCACGACGTGGGCAGCGACATCGACGAGCTGCTCGCGCCGCATCTGACGCCCACCCCGGCCGACTCCGCCGCGGCCGTGACGGCGTACGCGGCCGAGGCGGGCCTGCGGCCGTACGGCGAGGCCCGGTTCACGGGCCACGGCCAGGGCCGCACCCCGCGCGGTGCCGCCGCCGCACTGCTGGCCGGGCAGTACGCCTCCCGGGTCAGCCCCCGCGGGACCACCCCGCGCGAGCTCGCGGACCGGCTGGAACTCCTGCCCGGGCAGGACACCCCGCGCGCGGAGCCGACGTACCGGCTGCGCAGCTTCGTACGGGACCGACGGACGACAAGGTGACGCACGACAAGGTGACGCACGGCGGGTGACGGGCGGCGGGTGACGCACGGCGGGTGACGGGCGGCGGATGACCATGCGGACGCCATCGACGCCTGGCGGGCCGAACCGGAGTTCGCGGTGCACTTCGGTGCCTGCCGTGCCTGCCGTGCCCTGTGCGAAGACGTCCGCGCGGCGAGCTACGAGGTGGTCGTCTCCGGCTGACCCCGGCCCGGGCCGGGAAGGACCGGCTCCAGGCGCCACCACTGCGACGGCGAGTCGGTGTCCTCGCACTGGCGGACCAGGCCCTCCTCGTCCCCCTCCAGCGGCAGCCCGCTGATACAGGCGATCAGCGACACCACGCCGGGATCGTCGAGATGCTCCTCGACGATCCACTCCTGCGCGCCGAACGCGTTCGGCCGCCACACCTGGACACGGGTGCCGCTCTCTGTCGACGCGTTCGCGACGTCGAGCCGTTTGTCGTTGTGGACGCTGACGACGTGGACGATCCCGCCGCCGCTGTGCACCGGCGAGATCCGCCACTGCCGGGCGGCGAGGGGCCCGGCGGGATTCTCGGGCCCCACCCCTACCCGCGTGCCGCCCTCCAGCTGGAGCAGCAGCCCACTGGCCGCATTGCGCACCAGATACACCCCGTCGGGGACGCTCACACCGCACCCCTCAGAAGTCGAAGACGGCCGGATCCGGCCCGATCCGCCGGGCCGTGGGTCCCGTACCCAGCGCGTCCAGCGCGGCGAGGTCGGCGGCGTCCAGCTCGAAGCCGAAGACGTCCAGGTTCTCCCGGATGCGCGACGGGGTCACGGACTTCGGGATCACGATGTTCCCGAACTGCAGGTGCCAGCGCAGCACCACCTGGGCGGCGGAGCGCCCGTGCTTGGCGGCGACCCCGGCGACGGCCGGGAGCGTCAGCAGCTCCTTGCCCTGGCCGAGCGGGGACCAGGCCTCGGTCGCGATGCCGAGCCGACGGTGCAGGGCGCGCAGCTCGGCCTGCGGGAAGAGCGGGTGCAGCTCGATCTGGTTCACGGCCGGGACCAGGGAGCTCTCGGCGCCGAGCCGCTCCAGGTCCGCGGGGCGGAAGTTCGACACGCCGACGGCGCGGGCGCGGCCACTCGCCGCGATCTCCTCGAAGGTCTTCCAGATGGCGATGACGTCCTCGCGCATCGGGCGCGGCCAGTGGATCAGGTACAGGTCGATGTGGTCGAGGCCCAGCTTGTCGAGGGATTCGTCGAACGCCCGCAGCACGGCGTCCCGGTCCCACGTCTGCGACGGCCCGTTCCACAGCTTGGTGGTGACGAACAGTTCCTCGCGCGGCACCCCGGCCCCGGCGACGGCCCGGCCGGTGCCCCGCTCGTTGCCGTAGACGGCCGCCGTGTCGATGCTGCGGTAGCCCGCCTGCAGCGCCGCCCCGACCACCCGCTCGGCCTCCGCGTCCGGAACCTGCCAGACGCCGAAGCCGAGCTGGGGCATGAGCGTGCCGTTGTTGAGCTTGATGCTGGGGACCTGGTTCACGTTCGGCTGTTCCCTCGGATCGTCGGTCGGGTACGAGGGGCGACAACCGGCCGCCCCTGCGACGTATTCCCGCCAGGACCCGGATGGATCGGACACACCGTCAGGACGTACCCAGATAGGCCACCTCGGCGGGCGTGCCCTCGGCGAGGACCGCGCCGAGGTCCAGGACGACCACCCGTGTGCAGAGGTCCATCACGAAGGCCACGTCGTGCTCCACGAGCAGCACCGCACACCCCTCCTCCTCGGCCAGCCGCCGCACGACCGCCGCGAGCTGCTCGCGCTCGGGCGCCGGCAGACCGGACGCGGGCTCGTCCAGCAGCAGCACGCGCGGCGGATCGGCCACGGCGCGGGCCAGCTCGACCATCCGGGCCTGCCCGACCCCGCCTACGGGGGCCGTCAGGGCTGGTAGAGGGCCGCCACCTCCATCGCGTACGCCTTCTCGATCGCCCGCCTCTTCAGCTTCAACGAGGGTGTCAGCAGACCCCGTTCCTCCGTGAACTGTTCCCCCAGCACCCGGAAGGTGCGGATCGCCTCGGCCTGTGAGACCAGCGTGTTCGCGGCCACCACCGCCCGCCGGACCTCCGCCGTCAGATCGGGGTCGTGGATCAGCTGCGCCGCCGGCAGCTGCGGGCGGCCGCGCATCGACAGCCAGTGCGCGACCCCCTCCATGTCCAGGGTGAGCAGGGCGGCCACGTACGGCCGGTCGTTGCCCACCAGCACGCACTGCGCGACCAGCGGATGCGAGCGCACCCGCTCCTCGAGGGCGGTCGGCGAGACGCTCTTGCCGTTGGAGGTCACCAGGATCTCCTTCTTGCGCCCGGTGATCGTCAGGTACCCGTCCTCGTCCAGCCGCCCCAGGTCCCCGGTCGCCAGCCAGCCGCCCCGCAGCACCGCCTCCGTGGCGCGCGGGTCGTTCAGGTACCCCGCGAAGACGTGGCCCCCGTGCAGCCAGATCTCCCCGTCGTCGGCGATGTGCACCGCAGCGCCCGGGATCGGCCGGCCCACCGTGCCGTACTTCGTCGCGCCCGGCGGGTTCGCGGTGGCCGCCGCGCAGGACTCGGTCAGCCCGTAGCCCTCGAACACCGTGATCCCGGCCCCGTCGAAGAACAGCCCGAGGCGGCGCGACATCGCCGACCCGCCCGACATGGCGTGCCGCACCCGGCCGCCCAACGCCTCGCGGACCTTCCCGTACACCAGCTTCTCGAAGAGCTGGTGCTCCATGCGCAGCGCGGCCGAGGGGCCCGGCCCGACGCCGAACGCCTTCTGCTCGCGCGCCTCCGCGTACCGTACGGCCGTCTCGACCGCCCGGTCGAAGGGACCCGTACGCCCCTCCGCCTCCGCCTTGCGGCGGGCCGCCGCGAACACCTTCTCGAAGACGTACGGGACCCCCAGCACGAACGTCGGCCGGAACGCGGCGAGGTCCGGCAGCAACTCGGCCGCCGCCAGCACCGGCTGGTGCCCGAGCTTCACGCGCGCCCTGACGGCCGCCACCTCCACCATCCGCCCGAAGACGTGGGCGAGCGGCAGGAACAGCAGGGTGGAGGGCTGCTCCCCCGGCCCGGCCTGGAAGACGGACTCCCAGCGGGCCACCATCGTGTCGGCCTCGAACATGAAATTGCCGTGGGTGAGCACACAGCCCTTGGGACGCCCAGTGGTCCCCGAGGTGTAGATGACGGTGGCGACGGCGTCGGGCGTGACCGCGGCGCGGTGGCGGTGCACCAGGTCGTCGGAGACCCCGCGGCCGTCCGCGACGAGCGCCTCGACGGCCCCGGCGTCCAGCTGCCACAGCCGCCGCAGGTGCGGCAGCCGCTCGATGACGGACCCGACGGTCATGGCCTGGTCCTCGTCCTCGACGACGCAGGCGGTGCAGTCGGAGTCCTGGAGGATCCAGTGCACCTGCTCGACGGAGGAGGTCGGGTAGACGGGGACGGGCTGGGCGCCGATCGCCCACAGGGCGAAGTCGAACAGGGTCCACTCGTACCGGGTCCGGGACATGACGGCGACCCGCTCACCGAACCGGACCCCCTGGGCCAGCAGCCCCCGCGCCAGCGCGAGCACCTCGGCGGCGAGCTCCCCGGAGGTCACGTCCCGCCAGACCCCGCCGCCCTTCCGCCCGAGCACCACCCGGCCGGGATCCTCCTGGGCATGCCGGAAGACTGCGTCGGCAAGCCCGCCGACGGGTGCCGCCGTGACGACGGGTGGGACGGTGATCTCGCGCATGCCCCGCTCCTCTCCGCGCAGCGCGGCGACGCTACCCCACACCTCCCCGCGGTTGATCACCGTGCGAAGACCTCCACAAGACCTCCCCAGGGCAGGTCGGGGTCCCGTCGGACGGGGCCGGCCGGAGGTGGGGAAGGGCCGTCCGGGGAGACACTCCCCGCGGCGACGGCCCGGAAACGCGCAACGTCCCGCCGATCCGGCGCCGGGCATGCGGCAGGCCCGCGGCGGCGACGCGCGCTCAGTGGTCCGCGGCTGCCGGACCGCCCGGAACGAAGGAATCCAGGACCGTGTCGAAGTGGCTCCTCGCCTCCGCGAGCCGGCCGACGGGAGCGGACACCCAGACGTCGTACATGCGTCCGTCCTCGTCCCAGCAGACGTCGAAGGTGTGCCGGGCGCCTTCGGCGGCGGTGAAGCCGTTCCAGGTGAACTCCCAGAGGGCGGCGGGCAGTCCGTTGTGCGTGGTCGGGACGACCGTGCCGTCGCGGTAGCCGGGGTTGGTGGCCGGGCCGCTCGCGTGCGAGAGCCGCATGGCGGCGACCGGCCCGCCGGACGCCGCCGGCTTCACCTTGACGCCGATCCGGAAGGCCCCGTCCGGCGACACGTAGAACACCCGCTCGTCGTCGGTGGTGCGCTGGAAGCCGTTGGGTACGGCGAGACCGAAGCCCTCCGGATCGGACACGGACCGGTACCCGGCGGGCGCGGGCTTGGCGGGCGCAGGCGCCGACACGGTACGGGCGGGCGCCGCGGTGGGCGAGAGGGTCTGCGCGGGCTTGGCGCCGGCGGGGGCCGGGCCCGGACCGGAGGCCGCGGCGGAGGCGGAGGCGGGCGTCGTCTGTTTCTCGCTGTTTCGGACCGCTGTTGGTCATGCGTTGGTCACGTGGCCACACATGCGGTCGTGGCGCACCGGAGCGTGCTCAGCCCAGTCCAACAAGATCGTCTATTCCGGAACAGGAATAGTCCGGAGTCGGCATGGACGTGGGGCGATGGGGCTCCGTAGCGTCGTCTCAGGCGGTCCCAAGCGGGGACCGGAGGCGAGGGGGCACCATGGCGCGAGACGGACTGACCCGACTCACCGGCAAGGTCAACGGGCCCAACTGCGACGACGACGATTGCCCGAACGTCTACCGGCACGAGGGTCGCGGCTCCATCGTCGTGCAGGGTGATGTCTTCAACGGCTTCACTGTGCCGGAGGGGGAAGGCCTCGTGGAGATCCCGGAGCACGTCCTGAGGGAGGCTGTCCGTGCACTTGGATGGTGACGCGTGGCGGAAGGCTTTCGACTCCTTCACGCAAGAAGCGTGGCGGTTCGAGGCTCAACCCACCTACACCATGCCTCGGGAGGCGGAGAACGTTGCCCGATTCCTCAGAGGCGAAGGCAAGCCGGTTGACCACAACACTCGTTGGCATGAGCGGGTGCGCAACTACCTGTCTTCTGGGCGGCAGATAGGCCGGGTGCGCATTGTTCGGCAACCGCTCACCGACTATCAGCGCTATCAGTTCGCGTGGGGCATTCCTGGCAACATCGAGGCTGGAGAGGATATTCGTATCCTCGACGTCACAAACCACGACTACGGATTGCCGCTGAGTGTAGTCGACTGGTGGATGTTCGATGACGCGCGAATTGTTTATCTGAACTTTCGTCCGGACGGAACCCAGGTCGACCGCGAAACGTTCGAGGGCGACATCACACCGTACCGAGAGTGGAAGCGTATTGCGCTTGCCGCGTCCGTACCGTTCGCGGAGTACGTGAAAGAACATAGGTGACGTTCGAGCCTGAACAGCTAGGGCAGTCCAAGACTGATCTAGCAGAGAAGCTGAGAGAGCTACGCAAGGCAGCCGGTCTCACAGGAGACCGGCTGGCCAAGCGTTGCAATATGTCTCAGTCGCAGATCAGTAAGTTCGAGACAGGCAAGAAGACCCCCAAGCTTATCGACGTGGAGCGCATCCTTCGAGCGCTTAACGCCCCGCCTGAGCTGATTACTGAAATAGCAGCCCTGGCGAGGATCGCTAACACTGAGTGGCAGGACAAGCGTTCCTCATGGCGTAGAGGCTTGGAGAAGCGGCAGGCAGAGCTGGCGGCGCTAGAGGCCGAGGCGACTGCCCTCCGATACTTCCTCCCTGCCATGGTCACAGGTTTGCTGGCAACTCCGGAGTACGTACGAGCCAGCTTGAGCAACGCTCCCGGTGACAAATCCAAGACGGTGGCGCGCAAGCTGGAAAGGCAAGCGGTTCTCTACGACACTTCAAAGTCCTTCACTTTTCTGCTCACCGAGCAAGCCGTGAGATGGGCGATCGTGCCGCCTCCGGCCATGGCCGTGCAGATTGACCGGCTCGCCTCGCTTTCTCACTTGCCAAACGTACGCGTTGGCGTGATTCCGCTCGGTGTCCAGATATCACGTGGCCCGATGAACACCTTTACGATCTATGACGATCGACTGGCCACAGTAGAGAACTTCACCGGGCGCATGGTGTTTCAGGACTCTCGCGACGTTGCTGAGCATCTTGCCGTGTTCGCAGCCTTTGAGCGTCACGCTTTGTTTGGGCCGATGGCGCGGCAGCGGCTCTCCGAATGGGCTGAGCTCTACAGAGCTTGACTTTTTATGCCACAACGGGAATGTGCCTAGCGGCATCGCCGACGCACCGGAATTATCTACCCATGCCGACACCGTCGATGGAGGAAATTCCAGTGAGCAGCCCCACGACAACCATGGACCCGCCTGTTCATCTTTCTCTTCCTCGGACACCGCCAGCGCCCGCTTCGGGTTGTGGTGTCTGCGCTGCTCTGGTGAAGCAGCGGGGAACAGCCCACAAGGTCGGGGATATGTCAGCCGTCTCTGACTGCAACGTTGAGTTGGCCGCGCACCCGAAGCACGAGGCAGCGCGGTAATGGATATGCAGACGTGGCGAGACAGCTGGACCCGGGCCACGAACGCCGCCGACTCGATACGCGCGGCTCTGGCCGCGCTGGGTGTCCCTGAGGCCGCGTGGAGCAGCGTTCGGCCTGTGGTCACGAAGACCGGTCGCGCCTACGTCGAGCTCGGGACTGTCCCGGCTGACGTGGTGGAGCAGATAGCGGAAGCACTGCGGGACCCCTTGGCTCGCTGAGCCGTTCTCAGAATCCTGTCACCGCCGCCCTCTCGACGGGAGACAGGTAGACCCCCGACCGGACAAGGCTTGAACAGGGACAGGACGTGTCCCGTCTGAGTTGACGTGCTCAGGTTCTCCCCCCAGTCCGCCCCTTGGCTGGGGTGCCGCCCTGGCCGTGAGGGCAACGCTCCGGCACCAGGGAAGGCCGGAGCCCCCTGATCAACCGAAGGAGGTGAAGCGATGACCGACCCCGGCGACAAGGAGGGCGGCGGAGAGAAGTTCCCGCCCCCGCCCGCCGCGTAGCCAGGCCCCAAGCGTCGAGAGAGAGGGAGTCTCACTGTGACGACCATGCTGGAATCCCCCGTCGCCTTACGGCGCGGGCGGGACCTCGTCAGTCCCGAGCTGTTCGAGAAGGTGTCGGAGTTCTGCGCGCAGGAGTACGGACACGAGCTGTCCACCGCCCACCGGCGGTGGCCGGGCGGCCGGTCCTCCCGGACCGGTCCACGGTGACGACGATTCCGGGCAGTTCCTTGACCTCACTCGCGCTGGCACCGACGTAGGGCAGGACCTGAGAGGACGTGGCCCGACCGCCGTGCATCTTGATCCGTGCCCTCACCCAGGATCAGCAGGACTGTGGACGCGTCGGCACGGCCGACCACCTCGTAACCCAGGTTCCGCACAACCGCACGAGCTGTCTCCCAGTCGTACCCAGGGATCTCACCCGCCACCGTCATGGACGGCAGGGGCTCAGCCTCCGTCACGTCCGCTGCCTCGCTCTCAGCCTCAGTGACAGCCTGAGGTACGGCAGCAACCGGCGCGCGCTCCTCCGAAACCGGCTCAAGCTCCCCGACGACTTCCGTATCCACGACTGGAGGCACAGCAAGGTCACGAACGACCTGGAAGCCGGGGAGAACCCCGTAGAAGTCTCCGCCAACGTCCGGCACCACTCGCCTGGCTACACGATGGCCCGGTACGGGCACTCTCGTAAGGACGGAGCGCGGAAGCTCGCCGCCTCCGGTGCGGGCCGACTCGGCCTGTCATCCCTGGTCTGACCTGGGGAATCTCTGGGCCGTTGGTCAGGTGGTTGGTCACGCCACCGCCTGGAAAAGCAAAAAACCCCACATGGAGTGGGGTCTCAGCTGGTGTCCGAGGGGGGACTTGAACCCCCACGCCCGATAAAGGGCACTAGCACCTCAAGCTAGCGCGTCTGCCATTCCGCCACCCGGACTAGGTGGTCGGCCCCGGTTTCCCGCGGCGACAAGGACAACAATAGCAAAGGATCGGGGTGGCTCCGACCAGGTATTCGGCCCGGGCCGCTCGCTGACCTGCACGCATGCCCCCGAGGGGTTGGCGAGACTCCGCGTCTCGCGGGTCAGCGGGGCGCCGCGGTGCGCTCGGCCGTCAGCCAGTCGTCGTTGTGCTGCCAGGCGTAGAGGGTGGTGCCGTCCATGTAGGCGTAGTACAGGCCGCAGCGCGCGGTGGCCTTCCCCCGGGCGTCCTTCGGGAACCAGTCCTCCGCGAGCGGGACCTCCTGCGCGTGCGGGCGCGGCTCCGTCATGCACGCGGTCGGCAGCCGGTCGTCCGGCAGGGTCGCCTTCAGCAGGCGGTCGCCGCCGGTCGTCCTCATCGCGTACTGCACCGACGTCGCGTCGTCCGCCAGCCAGCGCGGGACCGAGGCCCGCGCCGTCTTCGCCTCGGCGCCCGTCGCGTACGTGCTCGCCTCCTCGTGGCGGTTCCCGTACCAGTCGGCCGCGGCCGGGAGGGCGACCACGGTCGCGAGCCCCACGGCCGAGACGACTGCGGCAGCGGTCAGGATGACGGACCTGCGGATCATGCGGCTTTTCGCTTCCCTCGGCGGCGGACGGCGTGCCTCCATCCTCCGGCCGCCCCCGGGGCCGGCGCGTCCCTCCGCGGGGCGGGATCCGCGTACGTCTCAGGTCGCACGACCCCGAAGAGCTCCCGGATGCCGGTACGAGCTGGACACCGGGGGTGCCGAGACGGTCGGATGATCGCCGCAGGTCTGCATCCAGGGGGAGCCACGCATGGAAACCGAGCACCGCGTCAGCACGTTGGAGCTCTTCTTCGACCTCGTCTTCGTCTTCACCATCACCCAGCTGACGGTGCTGCTCGCGGACGACATCAGCTTCCGGGGCGCGGGCCAGGTGCTGGTGATCTTCACCGTGCTGTTCTGGATGTACGGGGGCTACGCGCACCTCACCAACCAGGTGCCTCCCGACCGCACCGTACGCAGGGTGATGCTCATCCTGGCCATGGGGGCGTTCCTGGTGTGCGCGCTGGCGGTGCCGACCGCCTTCGGCGCCGGCGGGATCGCCTTCGGGCTCGGGTACCTGTTCGTCGTCCTCGTCCACAGCGCCCTCTTCACCCAGGCGCACGGGTTCGGCGTCATCTGGTTCGCGCTGCCCAACGTGCTGTGCGCGCTGTCGGTGCTGGCCGCCGGGTTCTTCGACGGACCGCCCGCCGTGGCGCTGTGGATGCTCGCCCTGCTGATCCAGTTCGTCGTGCCGCAGCTGGTCCAGCGGGCCGCGGCGAGCGGGGCGGAGCCCGCCGAGCCCGACGACGACGGCGCGACCACCGTGACGACCGTCAGCGAGCAGCTCGGCGGCATGAGCTCCGAGCACCTCGTGGAGCGGCACGGGCTGCTGCTGATCATCGTCTTCGGCGAGTCTGTGATCGCGATCGGCATCGGAGCCGGCTCGCTGCCGCTGTCCGTGGGGATCGCGGCAGGCGCCTTCCTCGCACTCGCCACCGCGTCCGCGCTGTGGTGGATGTACTTCGTGCGCGACGAGGGCCGGGCAGAGGAGGTCTTCGCCGCGACCGCGCCGGAGAAGCGGTTCAAGCTGGCGATGCTCGCGTACTACTACGCCTTCCTGCCCATGCTGCTCGGCATCGCCGCCTTCGCGGCCGGCGTCAAGAAGACCATCGGGCACCTGGGCGAGCACCTGGACACAGGACCGGCACTCGCCCTCGCGGGCGGGGTCGCCGTCTACCTGGCCGGGGACCTGGCCTTCCGGGCCGTGCTCGGGATCGGCCCGGCCCGCTTCCGGGCGGCGGCGCTGGTGCTCGTCCTGGCCACCGTCCCGGTCGGCGCGGCCACCGCCGGGCTCTGGCAGCTGCTCGCGCTGGTCGTCGTCCTCCTGGGCGCGCTGGGCGCCGAGGTCCGCTGGACCCCGGGCTGCTCGGCGGCTCCTACGGGCAGCGGATGACCTGGCCGGCGTACGAGAGGTTGCCGCCGAAGCCGAAGAGGAGGATCGGGGCGCCGGTGGGGATCTCGCCGCGCTGGACCAGCTTCGAGAGGGCCATCGGGATGCTGGCGGCCGACGTGTTGCCGGAGTCCACGACATCGCGGGCGACGACCGCGTTGACGGCGCCGATCTTCGCGGCGAGCGGCTCGATGATCCGCAGGTTCGCCTGGTGCAGGACGACCGCGGCCAGCTCCTCGGGGGTGACTCCGGCCTTCTCGCACACCTTGCGGGCGAGCGGCGGGAGCTGGCTGGTGGTCCAGCGGTAGACGGACTGGCCCTCCTGGGCGAAGACCGGCGGGGAGCCCTCGATCCGGACCGCGTGGCCCATCTCCGGGACCGAACCCCACAGGACCGGGCCGATGCCGGGCTCCGCGCAGGCCTCGACCACGGCCGCGCCCGCACCGTCGCCGGTCAGCACACAGGTGGTGCGGTCGGTCCAGTCGGTGATCTCGGTCATCTTGTCGGCGCCGATGACCAGGGCGCGGGTGGCGGAGCCGGCCCGGATCGCGTGGTCGGCGGTGGCCAGGGCGTGGGTGAAGCCCGAGCAGACGACGTTGAGGTCCATGACGGCCGGGCTGCCGCCCAGGCCCAGCTTGGCGGCGACGCGGGCGGCCATGTTGGGCGAACGGTCGATCGCGGTGGAGGTGGCCACCAGGACGAGGTCGATGTCGTCGGGGGACAGTCCGGCGCCGGCGAGGGCCTTGCCCGCGGCCTGGAAGGCCAGCTCGTCCACCGGTTCGTCGGGGCCCGCCATGTGCCGGGTCTTGATGCCGACCCGGGAGCGGATCCACTCGTCGTTGGTGTCGACCATGGCCGCGAGGTCCTCGTTGGTGATCACTTTCGCGGGCTGGTAGTGCCCTAGAGCCACCACGCGTGAACCGGTCATGGGCGGGGTCCCCCCTCGTACGGAAGTCAGGATCACCCAGCTTGACCTGCTACTGATGGGTACGGGTGCACGTGACCCAACAGGATTACCGCCCCTGAATTTGGAGATTCCGGAGGATCCTCCTGCCGGGAGCGCCGCGGAACGGCGATCCGGGAGAATGGGCCCGTCAGCTGCACGACAAGGTGCACGGCGAGGACAGAACGGGCGGGCTGATCACCATGGGACGGGTCACCGAGCGCCGTCGTGTCATCCGGGTGCGGAACGGGGTGGCCGGGGTCCGCCCGGACACGCTGGTCGCCGAGGAGCCGCTGGAGATACGGCTCAACGGAAAGCCGCTCGCGATCACGATGCGCACCCCCGGCGACGATTTCGCGCTGGCGGTGGGTTTCCTGGTGAGCGAGGGCGTGCTCGGCTCCGCGTCGGACGTACGGGCCGTGACCTACTGCGAGGGGGCGGCCGAGGACGGCAGTAACACCTACAACATCGTCAACGTGCAGCTCGCGCCCGGTGTCCCGGTGCCGGACATCACGCTCGAACGGAACGTCTACACCACCTCCTCCTGCGGCCTGTGCGGAAAGGCCAGCCTGGACGCGGTGCGCACGGCCACCCGCTTCCCGCTCCAGCGGACCGCGGCCGAGGACACCGTACGGATTCCCGCGGAGCTCCTCGGTGAGCTGCCGGACCGGCTCCGCGCGGCGCAGAAGGTGTTCGACCGCACCGGCGGTCTGCACGCCGCCGGGCTGTTCTCCCCGCAGGGCGAGCTGCTGGACCTGAGGGAGGACGTCGGCCGGCACAACGCCGTCGACAAGATCGTCGGCCGGGCGTTCCGGGCCGGCCTCCTCCCGCTGGCGGGCGCGGTGCTGCTGGTGTCCGGCCGGGCCTCCTTCGAGCTCGCGCAGAAGGCGGTGATGGCGGGCATCCCGATTCTTGCCGCCGTCTCGGCGCCGTCCTCGCTGGCCGTGGACCTGGCCCTGGAGTCGGGCCTGACCCTGGTCGGCTTCCTGCGCGGGCAGAACATGAACATCTACGCGGGCGAGGAGCGGATCACCCTGTAGGGGTCCCGGGTGTCCCGGGCGTCCCGGCGTCCGGGGCCTCCCCGCGTCCGGTCCTCGGGCCTCGGCCCCGGGGCGTGGAGTCAGCGGCCCCGGCGGGCGCGCCGCTTGGCTCCCGGCCTGGGCTCCGGTGCGGGCGGGTCGATGCGGTGGAGGTCCAGGGTCGCCGGGACCGGGGTGACGCCCGGGCCGCCGGACTCCGCCCACGCGATGACCTCGTCGGTCGCGGTGTCGTCCAGGGCCCAGCCGAACCAGGCCGCGCGGGCGCCCCGGCGGCGCGCCTCGGTGGTGGGCTGGACCACGATGACATTGGCCTGCGCGCACGGCCCGAGGCAGTCGCTCGTACGGACGGCGAGCCGGCCCCCCGACGCGGCGGCGGCCTCACGCAGCCGGGCCAGTTGGCCGGCGTGGTCGGAGCCGGGGTTCTTGCGGGGATCCCCGCAGCAGCAGCCGCGGCAGACCACGAGGGTGCAGGGGCGCTCGGCGTGGGCGGCGAGCGGGCGTATCCAGGTCACCGCCGCACGTTACCGGGCCTGCGGCGCAGGGTGTTGGGCCCTGGAGGAGACCTCCACCACATGCCCGGCGGGCAGTTCGGCATCCGCTCCGGGCCCGGAGCCCCGGGCGCGGCGGCGCGCCAGCACCGCGCACACCATCAGCTGCATCTGGTGGAACAGCATGAGCGGCAGCACCGCGAGGCTCGCCTGGGCCCCGAACAGCACGCTGGCCATGGGCAGTCCGGCCGCGAGGCTCTTCTTCGACCCGGCGAACTGGATGGCGATCCGGTCCGCGCGGCCGAACCCGAGCCGCTTCGCCCCGTACCAGCTCACCAGGAGCATGACGGCGAGCAGTACGGCCTCCAGCGCCATCAGGGCGGCCAGGCGCGGGACGCTGACCCGGTGCCAGATCCCGGCGGCCATGCCCGCGCTGAAGGCGGCGTAGACGACGAGCAGGATCGAGCCGCGGTCGACGTGGCCGAGGACCTTCTTGTTCCGGAGCAGGAATCCGCCGGCCCAGGGGCGCAGTGCCTGGCCCAGCAGGAAGGGCAGCAGGAGCTGGAGGACGATCTTGAGGAGGGAGTCGGGGGAGAACCCGCCCGCGCCGTTCCCGAGCAGGCCGGCGGCGAGGAGCGGGGTGAGGAAGATGCCGGCGAGGCTGGAGAAGGAGCCCGCGCAGATCGCCGCCGGGACGTTGCCGCGGGCGATCGAAGTGAAGGCGATCGAGGACTGGATGGTCGAGGGGACCAGGCAGAGGAAGAGCAGTCCGCTGTAGAGCGGGGGCGTGAGGAGGGTGGGGACCAGTCCCCGGGCGGCCAGGCCGAGCAGCGGGAAGAGGACGAAGGTACAGGCCAGCACGGTCAGATGGAGCCGCCAGTGGCGCAGGCCGTCGAGGGCCTCGCGGGTGGACAGCCGGGCGCCGTAGAGGAAGAAGAGCAGGGCCACGGCCCCGGTGGCGGCGCCCTCGGCGACGGAGGCGGCCGGCCCGCGGGCGGGCAGCAGGGCGGCGAGGCCGACGGTGCCGAGGAGGGCCAGGACGTACGGGTCCAGCGGCAGCCAGGCGGGTAGGTGCGGGCGGCGCATGTACAGGACTCTCTTGCTCTGGGGGGCGGCGGGGCGGGGGCTTGTCCCGGGTGCCTCCTCATCGTCGTGCGAAGGCCGGTCATCGGGAAACCCGTACACCGCACTTACTGTCATTGCCTTTCGTGATGGCCGTGCCGCAGCATGGGAGGCATGTACGACCCCGTCCAGTTGCGCACGTTCCTCACGGTGGCCCAGACGCTCAGCTTCACCCAGGCCGCCGGCCGGCTCGGCGTCCGGCAGTCCACGGTCAGCCAGCACGTACGGCGGCTGGAGGAGGCGACGGGTCGCCCGCTCTTCCTCCGGGACACGCACAGCGTCGAGCTGACGGAGGACGGCGAGGCGCTGCTGGGTTTCGCCCGGACCATCCTGGAGGCGCACGAGCGGGCGGCGGCCTACTTCACCGGGACGCGCCTGCGGGGCCGGCTGAGGTTCGGGGCGTCGGAGGACTTCGTGCTGACCCGGCTGCCGGAGATCCTCGAGGGCTTCCGGCACGAGCATCCCGAGGTGGACCTGGAGCTGACGGTCGAGCTGTCCGGGACCCTCCACGAACGGCTGGACGCGGGACGGCTCGACCTCGTCCTGGCCAAGCGGCGCGGGCCGGGCGACGAGCGGGGCCGGCTGGTGTGGCGGGACCGGATGGTGTGGATCGGGGCGGAGGGACTGCGGGTGGACCCGGACCGGCCCGTGCCGCTGATCGTCTTCCCGCCGCCGGGGATCACCCGGGCCAGGGCGCTGGAGGTGCTGGAGCGGGACGGGCGGGCGTGGCGGATCGCGTGCACGAGCGGCAGCCTGAGCGGGCTGGTCGCGGCGGCGAGGGCGGGGCTGGGCGTGATGGCCCACACCCGGGGTCTCATCCCGCCGGGGCTGGTCCGGGTGCCGGGGCTGCCGGACCTCGGGTCGGTGGAGTTCGCGCTGCTGAGGGGGGAGCGGGGGTCGGCGGCGGCGGAGGCGCTGGCGGCCGCGGTCCTCTCGGGCGCAGACCGCCTCACCCGCGCCGGCTGACCCCGCCGCGGGGACGCGCCGCGGGGACGTACCGCGGGGACGCGCCGGTCCGGCTTGCGCCGCTGAGTCCCGGCCCGCGCCGGGGACGGGGCCGGGTCCGCGGTCCCGCTCCCGCCGTGAGGCCGGCCACCGTTGCGTGGGTCGGCCCCTGCCTCGGGGGGAGGGGCCGGCCACGGAAGGACCCGAAGCCCGCGCCGCAGGCGTCGGCGGGGTCGGACGGGCCTCGGGGCGTCGGACGCCTTGGTGGGGGCGGTCAGGTGCCCAGGACCAGGAGGCCCTCGGCCGTGGGGAGGCTGCCCGGGGTGAGGGGGGCGAAGGTGAACGGCAGGGCCAGCCGGGGCGGTCCGGATTCCGGGAGGGGGTCGAAGAAGTACGCGGCCTCCGCCGCGGTGTCGCTGACCAGGTGGGGACCGGCCGGGGGGGACGTGGAACGGCTCAGCGGCGTACGGAAGAGACTGCGGAGGTGGCGGAGGGTCTCGGGGGTGACGTGCGCCGGCCGCGGCACGGGGGTGGCCACCGGGGCGTCGGGGGTCACCCCGGCCGCCGGTGCGTCCGGGGGGATCGCCCCCGACAGGAGCAGCGCCACGAGCACCGGGACGGCCTTGCGGCGCAGAGCCTCCGTGGCCGCGTGCAGCCGGTGGGCACGGTTCGCGGGCAGCGACAGCGCGAGGCTCCCCGCGGCGTCGCCGGTCGCGATCGGGACCGCCGAGCAGACCGCGCCGGGGGAGTACTCGCGCAGGTCGAAGACCGGCGCGCCCGGAGCCAGCGCGTCGAGGGCGGTGAACAGGACCCGGCTGTCGGTGATCGTCTGCGGGGTGAGCCGGGCCGGCCGGTGCCGGGCGACGTGGTCGCGTCGCCGGTCGTGGTCGAGCTGGGTCAGCAGGCACTTGCCGACGGCGCTGGCGTGGGCGGCGGTCCTGAAGTCCACCCACTCCCGAACCGGCGGGGCCCCGGGCCCGTCGGCCATCTGGGTGATCCGGACCTCCCCCTCGGCATACCGGCTCAGGTACACCGCGGCGCCCGCGCTGTCCCGGGCCAGGGCCAGGGTGCGCTGGAGCTGGCCCGCCAGCCCGCTGCCGCCGGGGGCGGCGAGCCGGTCGAGGGCGGGCCCGCGCGCGTAGACGCCCGCGCCCGGCCGGTACGCGTACTCCTCCTCGCACAGCATCGCCAGCAGCGGTCGCAGCTCCGCCTCGGCGAGAGCGGCCTCCCGCCCCAGCTGGGCGGCCCGTACCCCCAGCGGATGCTTCTCGAGGACCCGTACGACGGCCAGCGCGCGCCGCGCCTCCGCCAGCGCCTCGCTCGTCCCCGCCTGCCCGGCCCGCCCCGTGCTCCCGCGCGCCGCCGAGGCCAGCGCGGGATGCCGCAGCGGCCCCGCGCCCAGCCGGGCCGGCTGCGGGGACTGCGCCACCGCCGCGGGCGGCGGCCGGAACGCGTCCAGCACCGAGGGCAGTCCGGGCCTCGGCAGCGGCACCGAGCCCAGATCGGGATCGTCGAGCTGGTCGACGTAGCGCAGTACGGTCGCCTGCGCACACAGCCGCACCTCGCGCAGGTCCCGGCGGCCGCTCGGCCGGAAGCCGCTCCGGCCCAGCTCGCGCGCCCAGAACCGGGCGTCGTGGTGCTCCCCGCGCCGGGAGTGGTCGAGGAAGAGGCAGTACGCGGCCGGGGCGGTCCGTGCCCGCCCGGTACCGGCGGCGAACTGCCACCAGAAGCGGGCGCCTTCGCGCAGCCCGGCCAGGTGCAGCAGACAGCCGAAGACGACCGCCCCGGCAAGATCGGTGTGCCTGCTCTCGAGGAAGGCCGTGAGCTGCACCTCGGCCTTCGGACTGCACACGGCGGCCAGGCAGACGGCCTTCAGGTCGCGCCGGGCGCGTTCGGAGTCGAGGGGGCAGTCCCGCGCGGGGTCGCTCCATCCGTACGCGGCCCGGCGCCGGGAGGGCGCCGCGGCGGCCCGCTCCCGGGAGGCGCGCAGCAGCCGTACCTCGGCCGCGCCCAGGTCGTAGTGCGGGTACCGGTCGCGGACGCCGGCCCGGGTCAGGAACTCGGCCAGGGAACGGCGGGTGGCGTCGCCGCCGAGCTCCTCCGTGCCTTCGCGCCGCCTCATGATTCGGCGGAGGTGTCGAGCATGCGGGCGAGCCGCCGGTGGGCCTGGCCGAGCTGCGAGCGGACGGTGGCCTCGTCGACGCCCATCACGGAGGCGGCCTCGCCGGGGGTGCACTCGAGCCCGTAGCGCAGCAGCACGGCGTCGCGCTGGCGCTCGGCGAGCCGGGAGACGGCGGAGTAGAAGCGGATGGTGTCGGTCAGCACCTCGTACTGGTCGGCGTGGGCCTCCTTCAGGGCGGCCTCGAAGGCGCTGATGTCCATCGGTTCGGGCCAGGTGCCGCGCCGCTGCTGCCGGTCGACCAGCCGCTGCTTGAGGAGGGTCCAGGCGTATGCGTCGAGCCGGTCCATGTGGAGCATGCGTAACCACTCGTTCATGATCGAGTCGAAGGTGGCGTCCACCGCGTCCTCCGCAGCCGTGTCGGAGCCCAGCTGCAGATACGCGAAGCGCATGTACGAGGGCCGCCGGTTGGCGTGGAAGGCCCAGTACGAAAGCCGCGCCGTCGGGTCCCACTGACTCATCGGCGTCGGCCGCCGCCGTCGGCTGGGCAGTCCCACGGCCCCACCACCGGACTCCTCTGGTCCGCCATCGCTCACCGTTTCACCTCACCTCGTCCCCTGTGCGCGGACAGCCTGGCAGTGCGGGCGCACTCGGAGGGCACAGAAGAGAAACCTCGAAAGATTACGTTCGGTGATGATCGATTCGTGACAGACTTCGACCATGCACGGGCCCAGTCCGCGCGTACGCATATGCCGGGGCCGAGCCAGGCCTCCATGCACACGGCGTACGCCGTGTGACCAGCCAGGATGACCGTCCCGACGGACCGGCCGACCGAACCCCGGACACCGGTCCGCGGTGATCCGGTCCGGCTGTAACATGGGCCCCTTGCGAGGGCCGTGACGGAGAGGTCACTTCCCTCGCTTTTGCGTTACGTCCACCCCACGGAAAATGCGGCACGTGGCCTTTCGGCGGTTCGATACGATGAACCGCATCACAATCCGTCACGTCACGTTGTCACGCATAGACGAAATGGAGCATCCGAGGATGGCTCGACACCTGATCACCAGCGCGCTTCCGTACATCAACGGGATCAAGCACCTGGGCAACATGGTCGGGTCGATGCTTCCGGCGGATGTGTACTCCCGGTACCTCCGCCAGCGCGGCCACGACGTCCTCTACATCTGCGCCACCGACGAGCACGGCACCCCCGCCGAACTCGCCGCCAAGGAGGCCGGTATCTCGGTCGCCGAGTTCTGCGCGCAGGCCCACGACGCCCAGAAGGCGGTCTACGACGGCTTCGAGCTGTCCTTCGACTACTTCGGCCGCAGCTCCTCCGCGCAGAACCGGGAGATCACCCAGCACTTCGCGCGCAAGCTGCAGGAGAACGGGTTCATCGAGGAGCGCGCGATCCGGCAGGTGTACTCGCCGGTCGACGGCCGCTTCCTGCCGGACCGCTACGTCGAGGGCACCTGCCCGCACTGCGGTTACGACAAGGCCCGCGGCGACCAGTGCGAGAACTGCACCCGCGTCCTCGACCCCACGGACCTGATCGAGCCCCGCTCGGCCATCTCCGGCTCCACCGAGCTGGAGGTCCGCGAGACCAAGCACCTCTTCCTCCTCCAGTCCAGGCTCCAGCACGAGGTCGAGGCCTGGGTCTCCGAGCACGAGGCGGAGTGGCCGCAGCTGGCCTCCTCCATCGCCCGCAAGTGGCTGACCGAGGGCCTGCACGACCGCGCCATCACCCGCGACCTCGACTGGGGTGTCCCGGTCCCCGCCGACACCTGGCCCGAACTGGCCGCCGAGGGCAAGGTCTTCTACGTCTGGTTCGACGCCCCGATCGAGTACATCGGCTCGACCAAGGAGTGGTCGGACCTGGACCCGGCGAACCGCGACTACAAGTCGTGGTGGTACGAGGCCGCGGACGTCCGCTACACGCAGTTCATGGCCAAGGACAACGTCCCGTTCCACACGGTGATGTTCCCCGCCACCGAACTGGCCACCCGTGAGCCGTGGAAGAAGGTCGACTACGTCAAGGCCTTCAACTGGCTGACGTACTACGGCGGCAAGTTCTCCACCTCGCAGAAGCGCGGCGTCTTCACCGACCAGGCGCTGGAGATCCTCCCGGCCGACTTCTGGCGCTACTTCCTCATCGCCAACGCGCCCGAGTCCGACGACTCGTCGTTCACGTGGGAGCACTTCACCGCCACGGTCAACAAGGACCTCGGCGGCACCCTCGGCAACTTCGTCAACCGCGTGCTGACCTTCTCCCGCAAGAAGTTCGGCGACGAGGTCCCGGCCGGCAGCCCGGCCGGTGAGGCCGAGGCCAAGCTGGGCGAGCAGATCGCCGAGCTGCTGGCCGAGTACGAGGGCCACATGGACTCCCTCCAGTACCGCAAGGCCGCGGCCGCGCTGCGCGCCCTGTGGTCCGCCGGCAACGCGTACCTCGACGAGAAGGCCCCCTGGCTGGAGGTCAAGACCGACCTGGACGGCGCGGCGCTCACGCTGCGCACCGCGATGAACCTCATCCACCTCTACTCGGTGGTCTCGGAGCCGTTCATCCCGGCCTCGGCGCGCACCATGCGCTCCTCGTTCGCGCTGGCCGACGACACGGCGACGTGGATCACCCCGGAGCAGGCCAAGTCGCTGGACGCGGTCCCGGCGGGTACGCCGTTCACCGTGCCGCCGGTGCTCTTCGCGCGGATCGCCGAGGAGGACCTGCAGTCCTACCGCGAGCGCTTCGGCGGTACCGAGGCGGGCTGACACCGGCACCCGTCCGAGCGAAGGGGCGCGGCCCTCGGGGCCGCGCCCCTTCGGCGTACCCGGCAGCGGCAGGCAGGGGAAACGAGCCGTCCCGGGAACGCAGTTCAAGGGCGGCGCGCAGGCCCTCGTCGCGGAAGCCGGGCGGCATCCTGGTGCACGGCTTCCGGGCCGAGAAGGAGCAGTGCGGCCCGTCGGCCTGGCACTCGGCAAGAGGTCCGTGATCACCATGCCGGAACGCGAGGGCCGCTGGTGTCGCAGCAGTAATTGAGACAGCATGCGGCGCATGGACTGGATGCCTCTGCTCTCCACGCTGACAGGTGCTGTCATCGGCATCGCTGCCACCCTGATTGCCGATCGCAACAGGTGGCGGCGCGAGGAAGCACGACACGCTCTGGAAGTGCGGCGCGCCGTGTACACCGAGTACGCCTCCGCCCTCAAAGACGCGGGGGAAGAGATACGGGCTGTCGCCCTGGGCGATCACATGTCCGAGTCAGCGCGTGATTCGGCGGTGCGCGAAGCCTTCCGTGGAACCGGATTGCACACGGCCAGCGAGCAGCTCTGGCTCGTGGGCCCGCCGCTCGTTGTTGCGGCGGGGAACGAGGCGTTTCACAGCCTGCGTCGGATGCGCGACGCCTATGCCCGCGGGGTCGCAGTCGGCTCCGCCGAGGACAGGGCCTTCATCCAACAGCGCCGCACGGCCATGGCTGAGATGCGCCGCCGCATGCGTGAGGATCTGGGTATCGGACCCCTCGGGATCGAATGACCACCGGCCGGAGAAGATGTCAGGAATTGCGCCGATCGCGAGCAGTCACCAGTGCAGGCTGTCGGCCTGGCACCCGTGATCGCTGCGCCGGCGGCTCAGAAGCAGGCTGCGTAATGCCTCGCGGCCGATACGGATCAACCGGCCGTGGACCCTGCGCAGGTAGGCGGCGAGCTTGCGCAGCGACCAGCGAGTGAACGGCAGGCCGAGCCTGGCCGGGCGAGTGGTGGCCGTGTGGGCAACGCAGTCCTCATCGGCAGGGCTGAGAAGGCGGGGACGGCCTCCCGCCCATTGAGGGTCCAGGCAGGCCAGGCCGATCTCGTTGAACCGGTGGATCACGTCGCGGACCGTGTCCTCGTCGGCCTGGACCAGCCGGGCGATCACCGGCACACGGTTGCCGCCGGCCGAGGCCAGCAGCATCATCGCGCGCCGGTGGCGCACCGAACTGGTGCTGCCCCGGCGCACGATCTGCCGCACCCGCTGCCCCTCCTGGTCGGTCAGTCTGCGCACCCGAACGGGCTCTGCCACCACGCCTCCAGCGGTCGGATCGGACGTCACCACACATCCAACCGCCACGACCACCAACCCGGCGAACCTACGCGGTCACAGCACTAGCGCGCCCGGCCGGCGCGCCCGGCCGGCGCGCCCGGCCGGCGCGCTCGGCTGCTGCGCCTTCTTCCCGCCGATGGCTTGAAGTAGCCCCTCCGTCGGAGATCTTGACGCGTCTGCGGCGTATCGAAGCGCTGCCGTGATCGTTTCTTCAGCCGAAACCCTCACAACCGTCCCCCCGCTACCGCCGGGGGCACCCCAACGGAACGGGAGGACGCTCGGTGACCGCTTGGCAGTACTTCGCCGGAGCAGGCCTGGTGGCGGTGCTCTGCCCGCTGCAGGGCCATGTGGCGGTCGCGGACGACGGCGCCGGCCGCGGCCACGGGGCCCGGCTCGACGCCCGCGGCCCGCCCGGGCGGCCCCCCCCCCCCGCCCCCACGGCACACCACCGGTTCGGCGGAATGCAGGCCTTCCGTAGCGCGGCTTGT